>NZ_JBJGXA010000059.1:0-12463 GCF_045107195.1 Erwinia sp. AnSW2-5 | reverse complement strand
CTGCGTCATCCCGGGAAATCAGTATCGTAGGGGCGTGGCATGCCGCGCCCGGGTTGCAGCATCAGGCGTTCATAATCGACTCTAATTCTTCCTGCGATTCCAGCCATTCCATTTCACACTCTTCCAGCCC
This sequence comes from Erwinia sp. AnSW2-5, assembly GCF_045107195.1. Taxonomy (NCBI): domain Bacteria; kingdom Pseudomonadati; phylum Pseudomonadota; class Gammaproteobacteria; order Enterobacterales; family Erwiniaceae; genus Erwinia; species Erwinia sp. AnSW2-5. The sequence continues at coordinate 12,333 of NZ_JBJGXA010000059.1, read as the reverse complement.
TGATTTTGCCGTTGCCTGCTGTTGCAGGGCTGCGGTGAGGTCGGCTTTGCGGCTCTGCTCGTAAATGGCGCTGTCTGACAGTTTACTTTCCGCATCGGCCAGCTGGGCGTTGTACTTCTCCATCTGCTTCTCCAGTTTCTCAATCTGCTTACGCAGTGGCTGAGTCTGGGTGCGCAGTTCGGCGTCGCGGCGCTTTTGATCTTTACGGGCCTGAGCGCTGTTGGCGCTGTCGGCTTTCGGGGCGGTCTCTGCGCTGGTCTGACGCTGGAGGTCAGTCAACCACTGCTGGTAATCTTCCAGGTCCCCTTCGAAGGCTTCAACTTTGCCATCGTGCACCAGGTAGAGATCGTCGGTAGTGGAGCGCAACAGGTGGCGATCATGCGATACAACGACCAGTGCGCCTTCGAAATCGATCAGCGCTTCGGTCAATGCCTGGCGCATATCGAGGTCAAGGTGGTTCGTCGGTTCATCCAGCAGCAGCAGGTTCGGGCGCTGCCAGACCACTAAGGCCAGCACCAGACGCGCTTTCTCGCCGCCGGAGAAACGGCGTGTTTCTTCCGTGACTTTATCGCCCTGGAAACCAAAGCCGCCAAGATAGTCGCGCAGCTGTTGTTCCAGCACTTTCGGGGCCAGACGCACCAGGTGCTGAATCGGGGACTCATCGGCGCGCAGAAACTCCAGCTGATGCTGGGCAAAGTAACCGAGCTTGATGCCTTTCGACAGCCCGATATCCCCTTCCAGCGGGGCCAGCTCACCGGCCAACAGCTTGATCAGCGTTGATTTACCCGCGCCGTTACGGCCCAGCAGACCAATACGCGAGCCGGGCACCAGGTTGAGTTTGATCGAGTTAAGGATTTTTCTGTCGCCATAGCCCGCGCTGACTTTTTCCATTTTCAACAGTGGGTTCGGCAGGCTTTCAGGCTCGCGGAAGCTGAAGGTAAACGGGTTATCAACGTGAGCCGGGGCGATCAGCTCCATACGTTCCAGCGTTTTGATACGGCTCTGCGCCTGTTTTGCCTTACTGGCTTTGGCCTTAAAGCGATCGATAAAGCTTTGCAGGTGCGCCACTTTTTGCTGCTGATGTTCAAACATCGACTGCTGCTGTGAGAGCTTGGTTGCGCGCTGAATTTCGAACGAGCTGTAGTTACCGGTGTACTCGAAGATGGACTGCTGCTCGATGTGCAGGATTTTGTCGACCACCGGGTCAAGGAAGTCCCGGTCGTGCGAGATCAGGATCAGTGTGCCGGTGTAGCTTTTCAGCCAGCGTTCCAGCCAGATCACCGCATCAAGATCGAGGTGGTTAGTCGGTTCATCCAGCAGCAGCAGGTCAGAGCGGCAGATCAGCGCCTGCGCAAGGTTGAGGCGCATACGCCAGCCGCCAGAGAAATCACTCACCGGACGCTGTAATTGCTCCTGGCTGAAACCGAGGCCATCCAGCAGGCTGGCGGCGCGTGACTGAATGGTCCAGGCCTGAACCGCATCCAGCTTGCCGTGCAGCGTGGCGATGGCATGACCATCGTTAATCTCATTCGCATGGGCTAATTCAGACTCAAGCTGACGAAATTCGCGGTCACCATCGATAACATACTCAATGGCCGGAACGTCCAGCGCTGGCGTTTCCTGATTGACCCACGCCAGTGACCAGTTACCCGGGTAACTGAAGCTGCCGGCATCGGCGCTTATCTCGTTTTTCAGCAGGGCCAGCAGCGTTGATTTGCCACAGCCGTTTTTGCCGACCAGGCCGACTTTCTGACCGGGGTTGATCGTGGCTGTTGCGTTGTCCAGCAGTACGCGGACACCGCGACGAATTTGTAACGAGGAGAATACAATCATAAGCGCCGTAAGTTCAGAGTATGTTAAATTACACCATCATAATCAGTTTTTCGGAATCAAGTAGTTCCGTTGCGTCGAGCATGGTAGCGGAAATATCCCGCCATGACGACGATTTGGAGGGGAATGATGTCGCAGCCGCCTAAAGTCCTGCTGTTGTACGCCCATCCGGAGTCTCAGGATTCGATTGCTAATCGCGTTTTGTTGCAGCCGGCGCGTCATTTTGAGCATGTGACGGTGCATGACCTGTACGCACACTATCCGGATTTTTTTATTGATATTCACCGTGAGCAGCAGCTGCTGCGTGAACACGATATCATCGTTTTTCAACATCCCCTTTACACTTACAGTTGCCCTGCATTGCTGAAAGAGTGGCTGGACCGCGTACTGTCTCGCGGCTTCGCCAGTGGGCCAGGCGGCAATATGCTGGCAGGCAAATACTGGCGCAGCGTGATCACTACCGGTGAACCGGAAGCCGCCTACCATCAGGAAGGGCTGAACGGTTACCCGATGTCGGACATTATGCGCCCGTTCGAACTGACGGCGCAGATGTGCCGTATGCACTGGATGACGCCAATGATTATCTACTGGGCGCGTCGACAGTCCGCTGATGTGATGAATAATTATGCCCGTGCCTATGGCGACTGGTTGTCTAACCCGTTGCCACACGGAGGAGTGTAGATGGAAGGTCAAAGTCTTCTGACCGCTGGCGTGGTGTATCTGTTTGCGGCGGTTATTGCAGTGCCTATCGCTGCTCGTCTGGGGATTGGCGCGGTGCTGGGGTATTTGCTGGCGGGGATCGCTATCGGGCCCTGGGGGCTCGGTTTTATCAGCGATGTGGATGAGATCCTCCACTTCTCCGAGCTGGGTGTCGTGTTCCTGATGTTTATTATCGGCCTGGAGCTGAAACCCTCGAAATTGTGGGAGCTGCGGCGTTCGATATTTGGCGTCGGTGCGGCTCAGGTGATCCTCAGCGCGCTGGTGCTGGGGGGGCTGCTGTGGCTGACCGACTTCTCCTGGCAGGCGGCCACCATTGGCGGGATCGGCCTGGCGATGTCTTCAACGGCAATGGCGTTGCAGTTGATGCGCGACAAAGCGATGAACCGCAATGAGTCGGGGCAGCTTGGTTTTTCCGTGTTGCTGTTCCAGGACCTGGCGGTCATCCCGGCACTGGCGCTGGTGCCGCTGCTGGCGGGCGGCGACAGTGGTCATGCCGACTGGATGAAGGTTGGTATGAAAGTGCTGGCGTTTGGTGGAATGCTGGTCGGCGGGCGCTATCTGCTGCGGCCTATTTTCCGCTTTATTGCTGCTTCCGGTGTGCGCGAAGTGTTTACGGCGGCGGCGCTGCTGCTGGTACTCGGGTCGGCACTGTTTATGGATGCGCTCGGGCTGTCGATGGCGTTGGGTACCTTTATTGCGGGTATTCTGCTGGCGGAGAGTGAGTATCGCCACGAGCTGGAAATTGCTATCGATCCCTTTAAAGGATTGCTACTCGGATTGTTCTTTATCTCGGTTGGCATGGCGTTAAACCTCGGTGTGCTCTATACCCATATTGTTGAGATTCTGATTGGTGTCGTGACTCTGGTGGCGGTAAAAACGGCGGTGCTGTATCTGCTGTCGCGCATCTATGGACTGCGCAGCTCCGAGCGGTTGCAGTTTGCCGGGGTGCTCAGCCAGGGCGGGGAATTTGCCTTCGTGCTGTTCTCTGCGGCAGCGTCAGCGAAGCTGTTCAGTGGCGATCAGATGCCCTTGCTGCTGGTCACGGTCACGCTGTCGATGATGACCACTCCGCTGTTAATGCAGGGCGTGGATAAAATCCTTGCGCGCCGCTTTAATGAAGTGGATGACAGCCAGGAAAAACCGTTTGTTGAAGATGATAAGCCCCAGGTTATTGTGGTGGGGTTTGGTCGCTTCGGTCAGGTGGTGGCGCGCTTATTGATGGCCAATGAAAAGCGCATTACGGTGCTGGAACGTGATATCAGTGCGGTCAGCCTGATGCGTAAATATGGTTACAAAGTGTATTACGGTGATGCCACCGAACTGGAGTTATTACGCGCCGCAGGTGCAGAAACAGCGCAGTCGATCGTGATAACCTGCAACGGCCCGGAAGATGCGATGGAGATCGTTCATCTGTGCCAGCAACACTTCCCGCATTTGCAGATTCTGGCGCGTGCGCGTGGCCGTGTTGAGGCGCACGAACTGTTGCAGGCGGGGGTGACGCAGTTCTCCCGTGAAACCTTCAGCAGTGCGCTGGAACTGGGGCGTAAGGCACTGATGACGCTGGGTATGCATCCGCACCAGGCATTCCGCGCCCAGCAACATTTCCGCCGCCTGGATATGCGAATGTTGCGTGAGCTGATGCCGAATCATACCGACAGCCAGCAGATTTCAAGAGTGAAAGAGGCCAGGCGCGAGCTGGAAGATATCTTCCAGGCCGAGATGAGGCATGAGAAGCGTCAGTATGATGGCTGGGATGAGGCAGACTAATTTTTGGCTATCTTACCCGATATTTCGCTTCCGGGCAGTGCGCGCACTCCTCACGTACTCCAGTACGCTCCGGGTGCTGTGCGCTGGCCGTAATCGAACTCTCGTCGGCGATAACACCAAATTTCATACGGAATAAAACTATGCGTAAACGTTTTATCGCTGGTGCGACTTGCCCAAAGTGCCAGGCAAAAGACACTCTCGCCCTGTGGCGGGAAAATAATATCGATGTGGTGGAGTGCGTGAAATGCGGCCATCAGATGCGTGAAGCCGATAAACAGGCGCGTGAGCAGGTGCGTGAGAATGAGCAAGTGATCGGTGTTTTTCATCCTGAGTAACGCGAGGGTTCAGCTTTTTTTTCGTTGTTCCTTACAGCTGCATTGAAATTCGATACAATCATCGCCACTTAGAGCCACTAAGGCTGACATTCGCAGTCAATGAATCAGGGCTCAAGCTCTCAACGGTTAGGAGTAATCATGAAAGTAGCAAAAGACCTCGTGGTCAGCCTGGCATACCAGGTACGTACAGAAGACGGTGTGTTGGTTGATGAGTCTCCGGTGAGTGCACCGCTGGACTACCTGCACGGTCATGGTTCCCTGATCTCCGGGCTGGAAAAAGCGCTGGAAGATCATGTGGTCGGCGATAAGTTTGATGTGAATATCGAATCAAACGATGCGTACGGTGCCTACGACGACAATCTGGTACAACGCGTACCAAAAGACGTATTTATGGGTGTTGATGAACTGCAGGTTGGCATGCGCTTCCTGGCAGAAACCGACCAGGGTCCAGTACCGGTAGAAATTACCGAAGTGGAAGATGAGCACGTAGTGGTTGATGGTAACCACATGCTGGCGGGTCAGAACCTGAACTTCAACGTTGAAGTTATCGCTATTCGCGAAGCAACGGAAGAAGAGTTGGCTCATGGCCACGTTCACGGCGAAGACGGTCATCACCACGACCACGACCATGATCACGACCATGGTCAGGGCGGTTGCGGGACTGGCGGCTGCGGCTGCAGCCACTAATATTCCGTCGTCTTTCGTGATGTCGCTGCGTTGGCTACAACACGAAAGACTCAAGAATATCAGCGATAAAGGCCACCTTCGGGTGGCCTTTTTGCATTCTGTTAATAATGGGGAGGAGGGGTCTCTTCGGAAGGGTCCGCCAGCATCGATGGCGCGGCAGCTTTGAGTTTGTCGGTCAGCAGGCGCATCAGTTCACGCAGGCGAGCCATTTCCAGTTCGTGTTGCACCACCGTCAGATTCAGTTCATCGATGGTGTGCTCCTGGAACGCCAGCTTACTCTCCATTATCTCCAGCCGTTGCTCCAGCGGTGATTGTTGCATTCTGTTTCCTCTTGTTACTACCGGCCCGTCTTCCGGGCTCGCGAATTGTCCGATTCTAACGGTAAAATGCAGGCAGAAGTAAGAGTATTGGCGTAAATTGGCCGCCAGAGGTTGAAAAGGCGCGGAGTAGTCACCATCCCTTGTGTTGAAACTTTCGGATAATCACGCGGTCGGAAGTTAACTTCGAGTTTTTATGGCGAGATTGTGTTGTGATCTCGCCCCCGGTTATATTACAGGCCGCAGGTCTGCAAACGATTTCCGAGGTGAGATGCTTCGGTTTTGGAGAAATGGATGAAATCACTGTTTAAAGTCACAATGTTAGCTACCACTATGGCTGTTGCACTGAATGCTCCTCTGGTTATGGCTGCTGATGCTGTTCCGGTTAAGCCAACTGCACAGCAGCAGGCGCCAAAAAATGCCGCATTCAAAAATGACGACCAGCAGTCGGCTTATGCGCTGGGCGCGTCTTTGGGTCGCTACATGGAGAACTCCCTGAAGGAGCAGGAAAAACTGGGTATCGCACTGGATAAAGACCAGCTTATCGCAGGTGTGCAGGACGCGTTTGCCGGTAAGAGCAAGCTCTCTGACCAGGAAATTGAACAAACACTGCAATCTTTCGAAGGTCGTGTGAAAGGTGCAGCGCAGGCGAAGATGGAAAAAGACGCAAAAGAGAACACCACGAAAGGTGATGCTTATGCGACTAAATTCGCCAAAGAAAAAGGCGTGAAGAAAACCGAAACCGGTCTGCTCTACCAGGTAGAGAAAGAAGGCACGGGTGATGCACCAAAAGACAGCGACACGGTTGTTGTGAACTACAAAGGTACGCTGATTGACGGTACTGAGTTCGACAACTCTTACACCCGTGGTGAGCCACTGTCATTCCGTCTGGATGGTGTTATCCCAGGCTGGACCGAAGGTCTGAAGCACGTTAAAAAAGGTGGCAAGATCAAGCTGGTGATCCCACCGAATCTGGCCTATGGCAAAAATGGTGTTCCGGGCATCCCGGCTAACTCCACCCTGGTCTTTGATGTTGAACTGCTCGACATCAAACCAGCAGCGAAGGCGGATGATAACGCCGAGCAGGCCGCACCGGCCGAGGCTGACGCGAAAGCCAAGAAATAGTTTGATAATCGCCACCTTCGGGTGGCGTTTTTTTTGCTTTATCCACTGTTTCCTCACCTTCTTTGCGCCAGGTTGTATTTAACGACAAAGGTCGGGACACGGCTTTCCCATATTTGCTAGACTATCCCGCGCGCAATTAATAAGAATGAGTCTGCCCTGGCGCCGTGTGACAGGCTCTTGTCAAAGGGTGGTGTCGTTCATGTCTAATTCACTTTTCTCCGGTGATGTTGCGGATTCGGAGCTGCTGGAGCAGCACCCCTTTACGCCCGGTGATTTCGAAATTTTAAAATCTTACGAGTCCGTCGTTGATGGCCTCGCGATGCTGATTGGATCTCACTGTGAGATCGTCCTGCACTCACTGGAAGATCTGAAGTGTTCTGCGGTGCGCATCGCTAACGGTGAACATACAGGACGTAAAATCGGCTCGCCGATTACCGATCTCGCCCTGCGTATGCTGCACGATATGACGGGGGCGGACAGTAACGTTTCCAAAGCCTATTTTACCCGGGCGAAAAGCGGTGTGCTGATGAAGTCGGTGACGATTGCCATCCGCAATCGCGACCAGCGTGTGATTGGCCTGCTGTGCATCAACATGAACCTTGATGTGCCTTTCTCGCAGATCATGGCGACGTTTATGCCGCCAGAAACTCAGGAAGTGGCTTCCTCAGTGAACTTTGCCTCCTCGGTGGAAGACCTGGTGATGCAGACGCTGGAGTTTACGATTGAAGAAGTCAGTGCCGATCGTAACGTGTCTAATAATGCCAAAAATCGCCAGATTGTTCTCAATATGTATGAGAAGGGTATCTTCGATATCAAAGATGCCATCAATCAGGTGGCGGATCGCCTCAATATCTCCAAGCACACTGTCTATCTCTACATCCGCCAGTTTAAAAATGGCGATTTCCACGGGCAGGATAAGTAATGCGTTTCTGCCTGCTGGTTACCGGTCCAGCCTATGGCTCGCAGCAGGCCAGTAGCGCCTGGCTGTTTGCTAATGCGTTGCTGGAACAGGGACATACGCTTGACAGTGTTTTCTTCTATCGTGAAGGGGTACTGAATGCCAGCTTGCTCAATGCACCTGCCAGCGATGAATTCGACCTCACCCGTAACTGGCAATTATTGCAGCAGAAACAGGGCGTGGCGCTGAATATCTGTGTCGCTGCTGCCCTGCGTCGTGGCATTGTCGACCAGCAGGAAGCCACTAATCTGGGACTGCCAGTCGCCAATCTGGCTGACGGGTTTCAGCTTTCGGGATTAGGGGCGCTGGCTGAAGCTGCGTTGACCTGTGATCGTATGGTGCAGTTCTGATGGCACGTATTGCATTTGTCTTCACCCAGGGGCCGCATGGTTCCAGTGCGGGCCGTGAAGGGCTGGATGCAGTGTTAGCCACGTCTGCGCTCAGCGATGAGGTTGCCCTTTTTTTTGTCAGCGATGGTGTGCTGCAACTGACTCAAGGCCAACAGCCGCAGCGGATTTTGGCGCGCGACTACATCGCAACATTTGGTGTGTTGTCGTTGTATGACGTTGATCGCTGTTATCTGTGTGCGGCGGCGCTGGCCGATCGCGGTATAGCTTCTGATGCCGTGCGGGTGCTGAAGGCTGAAGTTCTGGCCCCGGATGCGCTTCGTTGCCTGCTAAATGATTACGATCGGGTGATGACCTTCTAGAGGAAACCATGCTGCATACCCTGATGACCTCGCCTTTTCACTGTGATCTGTCGGCCATGCTACGTCTGCTGGCTGACGGCGATGATGTTCTGCTGCTGCAGGATGGGGTTATCGCCGCCCTTGAGGGCAGTTCCGCCCTTGAAGCGCTGCTAAATGCCCCCATCTCTGTGTACGTTCTGCAGGAAGATCTTGATGCTCGCGGGCTTACTGCTCAAATTTCGACCAGGGTGACAACAGTAAGCTATACTGGTTTTGTTACGCTGGCGGTCAGGCATTCGCAACAAATAGCCTGGTAAGTGCGGTAATCCTGGTTATTTCTTGACTCTTTTTCAGACCAGCCCTAAAATTCTGCGGCCTCGTGATTCCGCGAGGCGATTTATTACCTGTTTACGAAGCAAAAGCTAAATCCCAGGAGCTATTTAATGGCAACAGTTAACCAGCTGGTTCGCAAACCACGCGTACGCAAAGTTGCAAAGAGCAACGTGCCTGCGCTGGAAGCCTGCCCGCAGAAACGTGGTGTATGTACTCGTGTATACACTACTACCCCTAAAAAACCGAACTCCGCACTGCGTAAAGTATGTCGTGTTCGTTTGACCAACGGTTTTGAAGTTACCTCCTACATCGGTGGTGAAGGTCATAACCTGCAGGAACACTCCGTGATCCTGATCCGTGGCGGTCGTGTAAAAGACTTGCCAGGTGTGCGTTACCACACCGTTCGTGGCGCGCTGGACTGCTCAGGTGTTAAAGACCGTAAGCAATCTCGCTCCAAGTACGGCGTGAAGAAGCCAAAGGCTTAATGGTTCTCCGTTAAGTAAGGCCAAACGTTTTATCTTAAATGTCATAATAAACTCGTAGAGTTTTGGACAATCCTGAATTAACAACGGAGTATTTCCATGCCACGTCGTCGCGTCATTGGTCAGCGTAAAATCCTGCCAGATCCTAAGTTCGGATCAGAATTGCTGGCCAAATTTGTAAATATCCTGATGGTAGATGGTAAAAAATCTACTGCTGAAACTATCGTTTATAACGCGCTGGAGACCCTGGCTCAGCGTTCTGGTAAAAACGAGCTGGAAGCATTCGAAGTAGCCCTGGACAACGTCCGCCCAACCGTGGAAGTTAAATCCCGTCGCGTTGGTGGTTCTACTTATCAGGTACCAGTTGAAGTCCGTCCGGTTCGTCGTAATGCTCTGGCAATGCGTTGGATCGTTGAAGCTGCTCGTAAACGCGGTGATAAATCTATGGCTCTGCGCCTGGCGAACGAACTTTCTGATGCTGCAGAAAACAAAGGCACTGCAGTGAAGAAACGTGAAGACGTTCACCGTATGGCCGAAGCCAACAAGGCGTTCGCTCACTACCGCTGGTAACAGCACTGTAGTTGTTATAAACCCAGCGGGCGTCCCAGTGACTCACCTGCTGGGCTTTTTTAACTTAGAACGTCTAAGAATCAGAGGAATCAAATGGCTCGTAAAACACCCATTGAGCGTTACCGTAACATTGGTATCAGCGCACACATCGACGCCGGTAAGACGACCACTACCGAACGTGTTCTGTTCTACACCGGTGTAAACCACAAAATCGGTGAAGTACATGACGGCGCAGCCACCATGGACTGGATGGAGCAGGAACAGGAACGTGGTATTACCATCACTTCCGCTGCGACCACCTGTTTCTGGTCTGGTATGGCTAAGCAGTTTGAGCCGCACCACGTAAACATCATCGACACCCCGGGACACGTTGACTTCACCATCGAAGTTGAGCGTTCTATGCGTGTGCTTGATGGCGCAGTAATGGTTTACTGTGCAGTTGGTGGCGTTCAGCCACAGTCTGAGACCGTATGGCGCCAGGCTAACAAATATAAAGTTCCACGCATTGCGTTCGTTAACAAAATGGACCGCATGGGTGCTAACTTCCTGAAAGTTGTTGAGCAGATGAAAGCGCGCTTGGGTGCAAACCCAGTGCCATTGCAGCTGGCCATCGGCGCAGAAGAGAAATTCACCGGTGTTGTTGACCTGGTGAAAATGAAAGCTATCAACTGGAACGATGCCGATCAGGGCGTCACCTTCGTTTACGAAGAGATCCCAGCTGATATGCAGGAACTGGCTGAAGAATGGCGTGCGAAGCTTGTTGAAGCCGCAGCTGAAGGTTCTGATGAGCTGATGGAGAAATTCTTTGGTGGCGAAGAGCTGACTGAAGAAGAGATCAAAACTTCTCTGCGTAAGCGCGTACTGAACAGCGAAATCATTCTGGTCACCTGTGGTTCTGCATTTAAGAACAAAGGTGTTCAGGCGATGCTGGATGCGGTTGTTGAATACCTGCCAGCACCGACTGACGTTACCGCGATTAACGGTATGTTAGACGACGGTAAAGACACTCCGGCTGTTCGTCACTCAGACGACAAAGAGCCGTTTGCTGCTCTGGCGTTCAAAATCGCTACCGACCCATTCGTGGGTAACTTGACCTTCTTCCGCGTCTACTCTGGCGTTGTGAACTCAGGCGATACCGTGTTCAACCCGGTTAAATCTGCTCGTGAGCGTCTGGGCCGTATCGTACAGATGCACGCCAACAAGCGTGAAGAGATCAAAGAAGTTCGTGCAGGCGACATCGCTGCAGCTATCGGTCTGAAAGACGTGACGACTGGTGACACCCTGTGTGACCCGGACAACGTGATCATTCTGGAGCGCATGGAGTTCCCTGAGCCAGTGATCTCGATCGCTGTTGAACCAAAAACCAAAGCTGACCAGGAAAAAATGGGTCTGGCTCTGGGTCGTTTGGCGAAAGAGGATCCATCATTCCGCGTATGGACTGATGAAGAAACTAACCAGACCATCATCGCTGGTATGGGTGAGCTGCACCTCGACATCATCGTTGACCGCATGAAGCGTGAATTCAACGTTGAAGCGAACGTGGGTAAACCTCAGGTTGCTTACCGTGAAGCAATTCGCGCGAAAGTTACCGATATCGAAGGTAAACACGCCAAGCAGTCTGGTGGTCGTGGTCAGTACGGTCATGTCATCATCGACATGTACCCACTGGAGCCGGGCGTTAACCCTAAAGGTTACGAGTTCGTCAACGATATCAAAGGCGGCGTGATTCCTGGTGAATACATCCCTGCTGTTGATAAAGGTATCCAGGAGCAGCTGAAATCAGGCCCGCTGGCTGGTTATCCGGTTGTTGATCTGGGTGTTCGTCTGCACTTTGGTTCATACCATGACGTTGACTCCTCAGAACTGGCGTTTAAACTGGCAGCTTCTATCGCGTTCAAAGACGGCTTTAAGAAAGCGAAGCCGGTACTGCTTGAACCAATCATGAAAGTTGAAGTTGAATCTCCAGAAGAGAACACCGGTGATGTTATCGGTGACTTGAGCAGACGTCGTGGCCAGCTGAAAGGTCAGGAATCAAACGCTACTGGCGTTCAGATTCATGCTGAAGTTCCGCTGTCTGAAATGTTTGGATACGCGACCCAGTTGCGTTCTCTGACTAAAGGCCGTGCTTCGTACTCCATGGAGTTCCTGAAGTATGATGATGCGCCGAACAACGTCGCTCAGGCCGTAATTGAAGCTCGTAGCAAATAAGCTACAGTTTAAATATTGATCCTATGCTCTCACCAAAGGGTGAGAGCATTAAAGTAAGGAATATCGTCGTGGCTAAAGAGAAATTTGAACGTTCCAAACCGCACGTCAACGTAGGTACTATCGGCCACGTTGACCACGGTAAAACTACCCTGACTGCTGCTATCACCACCGTTCTGGCTAAAACCTACGGCGGTTCTGCTCGTGCATTCGACCAGATTGATAACGCACCAGAAGAAAAAGCACGTGGTATCACCATCAACACTTCTCACGTTGAATATGACACCCCGAGCCGCCACTACGCGCACGTTGACTG
>NZ_JBJGXA010000058.1:0-2560 GCF_045107195.1 Erwinia sp. AnSW2-5 | reverse complement strand
GCGGATTGCAGGGATACTTACAGATGAGAACAGATAGTCGAACAATGTAGTCGGTTTATCAGTGTTCACGTTCTCAGATTTGTTTGCATTAACATAATAATCCAGCAACGTTGTGGCGGTCTGAGACTGAATATCACTAATGGATAATCCTTTATCCTGCACTACATCGTTACCTTCTAAATGAAAACCGTGCTTTTTACCGGTCTCTGTAACATAAAAGACACCATCTTTACTGATAACATCCGGTTCATCAGTTTTAAACGTCACTTCGCTGGCGGTATTCACAACGTAGTTATTCTGTCCCTGACTGACATAAGTGGTGAAATCAGGGGTCCGGCCCAGTCCATTAGAAGTTGTCTTACTCGCGGAATTGTTAATTACCGATTCCAGATAATCAAAATTTGCGACATGGTCAAATGAATAGCCGGAGTTGAGCTCAAATTCCAGGAATCCGGGATCAAGAACGGAGCTGGAGATATTACCACTGCTCAGGATACGGGAGGCAGTCTCGGAGTCCTTAGCAGTAAAATCAATCGTCTGCTTACGCCCGCTCACATCGTATGTATTACCCGTATTGTAATTACCGGATACGCTACCGAACTTTCTGTACTTACCTAAGTCACGAGCTAAATCATCAACATAGCGTAAATCAGTTCCCTGATCCTTTGCCTGTGCATAAAGGTCTGATAATACATTGCGATCATCCAGGGTCAGGAAGTTTACTGCATCCATGTCCTGTGTTTCAGAGGTTAACTGGGTTTGTACTACAGGGAGAGCGTTTGTGTTTCCATACAGGCGGGACATCATCAGTCCCAGTCCACTTATCGTAGGCTGTCCTGATGAGTTTGCTTGGGCTGCCGTGGTGCTGCTTCCAGTGGCAGGCTGGGAGCTGGTCTTTTTAGACGCGTTACCAGATGTATCCTGTACATAGCTATAAACATTGGTTGATGTGTTGACGTTCATAGTTTGATTCTCTCCAGCCTGGATAGAAGTTATGGGTGTTTAGTAATTAATAGCTGTAGGTATAAGTGACACTTTCCTGGCGCGAAGGTTTAAGCTGTGCACCTGGTGCACCAGTCGTGGTGTGGTTAATACGTAATCCAACTCCGTTACCGAACGGGAAGCTATTAAAATCTGTGGTGGTCGCCGTTGACCCACTGGTTACCGCTTTACACAGTGATGGAGTTGCTGCATACGGGCGGTAATAACACAACTCAACAGTATCAGTCGTTGCAGCAGGGTATGCCGCGATAGTGTAAGCGATGCTGGTGAGGGTTTTGGTTTTTATAAGAGTACCCGACGTAAAATCTGTGGAAACCAGACCAAATGAAGTGGCTGCTGGCATGCCGTTTCCATTTGATAGAACAGTAATCTGACTTGCGGTCGCTGTTTTCACGATAGCGTTTGTGGCGGCTAAAGCCGGAAGTGAAACTAGCGATGCTGCAACCAGTAGGGAAAGAGAAGCTAACTGCTTGTTCATTTAAATCTCCTGAAATGAAGAGATCTTTAGTCATTAAAGAACGGACGTGTGGTGGTCACTCCTTTGCGGCACACCGCCTGCATTACCCAGTCGCTTCACAGCTGAGCGTATGGAGTGCCAACTGTGCTTAGGCAGTTTTGCCAACTCACAGCAGCTCCAACACGTCAGATATAATTAACGGCATCAGTTGCGAAAGCTTTAGAAAAAATGATGTAAAAGCAAAAATAACTTACATTAAGTTGAAAGAATGATGTCTTATCTGAGAAGAAAATCAGGCTTCTGGTACTGTTTTTAAAGCACTATGTCCAGTATTTTTGTTCCTCTACAGGGGCTTGTTACCTATAACACCGTACATTACGGCTTATCGTTCGAGTGATTAGTAATGACTTGTAGATACCGTACGATCAGTGACATTACAGCGATTGAGATGCTTGGTGGCGAAAGAGGGATCCGTTCAGTCGATTGTGCTCTCCATAGTCAGCAATGTCCGCTCCTGGCACAGGGCTGCTGTTGCAGCGCTGGCAACCTTAGACTTCAATCGATTCAGAGATCTCTAACGCATCATCGACTTCAATGCCCAGATAACGAACTGTGCTTTCCAGTTTCTTATGACCCAACAGAAGTTGGATCACCCGGAGATTCTTGGTTTTCTTGTAGATCAGGTAAGGTTTTGTTCTTCTCATGGAATGTGTGCTGTAAAGCGAATTTTCGAGACCAAGCTTTTCTACCCACCCATGAAAGACTCGGTTGTATTGCCGGGTTGAAATGTGCTTGTTAATTCCGACCCGAGACCGAAACAAGAAGTTTTTACTGTGCAAATTGCCAAGCTTTATCAATGCAGCAACAGCTTCTCTTGTCCCTTCGGTTATCTCAAATTACACAGGGCTACCAGTTTTCTGTTGCAACACCTTAGCTCTGCTTGAAACAGAGGTACCATATGCAACATCAGAAACTTTTAGCTTAACCAGATCACAGCCCCGAAGTTTACTGTCCAGGGGCATATGAAGTGGTCAACTAAAACTGGCCACCACTTTAGAGTTCTTCCAGTATCGTTTTTCCGATTCGTTTGGTGGTAAACCA
>NZ_JBJGXA010000057.1:0-1393 GCF_045107195.1 Erwinia sp. AnSW2-5 | reverse complement strand
CGCGGATTGCAGGGATACTTACACCGCCACCGGAGCCGGAGGTGATACAGACCCTGCGCCAGCTCTGCCCCAAGCTCTCAGCCCGTAAGCAACGCGAACTGATGGACGTGATTCAGGTCATGGCAAAGCCGAAGAAGCGCGGCGGTAACTGACCTGGTAACCGGCAAAAAAATCCCGGCTCGATGGCCGGGGTTTTCATTATCTAATCACAGAGCTAATTTTTATATCCGGCCTTATACGTATCTCAACTTTATTTATTAGCCCCTCTGCAACAACTTCAATATAAATATAATCACCTAAGTTATCACTTTTTATGCTAAATGAACTCACACCATCGATAGCGCTATGTGAAATTTCTTTATCATGTAGTTTCATTGCGTACTGAATCCAACCTTCAATAACGCTAAACGAAAAATCAATACTAAGGCCGCATTGATCTTTTGCTGTATACAAAAAGCTGACATTCTCTCTCTCAAACGAGACTGGTTCACTTTCAAAAAAAGAGAGCAACTCAATTTCATCGGGTTTATTTTCTATAAACATTACTTAGTTACCCCATTTTTCGGTATAGTCGTAATGAATTGACGAGTACCATCGCCCGTAATTTTGAAAGTACTTTCAAACATAGTAGCCTTTCCTGAAGGGCCAATGAAGAAAGACTCTCTAATCTCAAAGCTACCGTATTGATCCGTATATTTTTTCACAACATTATTTGGTATTTTTGTCGCCTGAGTAAAATGTTCAGCCAGAACTGCATGGCCATTAATATCATCAGTAATACCTAATTGTTTCATTTCCAGAGCAAGCTGATTTGTACGATCCAATGTATGACTATTACCGGTTGCCCTGCCAAAAAGATAATCAAATTTTTTCGCATCAACTACAGAATTGGCGATCGTCTGCGCCGCAGTAATTCCCGGAACCTTTTTACCTGGCAGTATTATCCCCGCCAGCATCCCACCCGTCGCTTCCAGCGCAAGCTGATTTCCTTCCGATGCCTGCACTACTGTGTCTTTCACCGCAGACCAGGTATCGCTGTTCATCAGCGCCTTAACGTTGTCCGCGACTGCCTGATTTTTCCCGGACAGGTCACTTAATGCCCTGTCGCAGTAGCCATCTCTAGCAGCACAGGAGGCCAGCGCCATTGCCGCATCTGCAACATAGTCCGCTGAGCCTAAGGCTGTATCACTGGTATCAGCCAGGGCATTAATAATGCCGTTGGCGATGGAAGAAGTGGTACCGTTGCCGAGCTTATCCCTGACCTGATCTTTCCAATGTTCAGCACTTTGCTTCACAGACTCCCGGGCTTTGTCCCCCGATAGAGAGTTATTCTCCACCGTCGTCTTCCCTGCCTGCGCCGCATAGACGGCACTGCCGGTGTTGTCTCCGACCA
>NZ_JBJGXA010000056.1:0-16931 GCF_045107195.1 Erwinia sp. AnSW2-5 | reverse complement strand
TCGGAAAAGATGATCGCCCCCTACGAAAGATCGCAGTGCTGTCGGGGTTTTAACATTCACAGCGAGCAAAGGTTCTGTGGGGATGGGGCCAGCTTGAGGTAAGCCGGACGTCACGCGACAGGACGTCGCGTGCCGAGGCCCGCATGGATGCGGCCGTTGCCGTTCCGGCGTGCTCAAACTGGCCCCGGACCTGAAGCCAGACTGCCAGCCATTCATTTTTGTGGTCAACCCCTACATGGTTCATGCGCCAGTGGTACGTGCCATTATTTACGCTGGGGTTTGCCGGAGAACAGGAAGCGCAGCAGCGGAATACGCAGATGGATCTCATACAGCAGGAAGGCGATGCCAAACACAAACACCAGACCGGCGAAGAACCCGAGAGTGTTGCTGTCGATCTGCTTCACAAACAGAATGCCGTAGAGAATGGTTAACGGGTGGTGGACCAGGTAGATAAACAGCGAGGCGTTGACCAGGTACGTTACGCGCGGCGAATGGGAGTTCAGCAGGCGGTGACCGAAGGTAAACACGACGTTGACCATCCACAAGCCCATCAGCATTGACACCACCGCATCAATCTCATACAGCCAGCCTTCCCCTTTACTCCAGGTCTGATTGGCCACATAGGCGGCAAAGGCCAGCGCCGATCCGACAAAAGTCCAGGGGACCGGGCGCACAAACAGCGCTTTAATCGCCGGGTATTTCCACGCCATAGCACCCAGCATAAAGAAGGGCAGGAACATCAGTGTCTGCATCACGGCCATATTAAACAGCCCATCGCTGAGGATCTGTGGTGCAAAAATAAACATCAGGCGACGAAATGCCACCCAGACCAGGCTGCAAAGCAGAATAAAACAGGTTAAACGGGTCCAGGTGAGTTCGGAATAGTCTGTTTTCTCACGCGCACTATCGCGCAGAAAACGGAACAGCCAGAAGCCGGCCACGGTCAGAACGATCAGCACCAGCAGGAACCACAGATGGGAAATCAGATCCCAGACCAGCGCGTTATATTTCTCATACAGCGTCTTGCTGCTCCAGTCACCGATCTTACTGGTCCACTCTTTTAGCATAAAAAACTGCGGCAGCGTGATCAGGGGAATGGCCGTCAGCATCGGGATGCCAACCCGCTCCACACGCACCTTCAGCCAGTGTGAAGGGGTGTAACGCAGGAACAGCATGTAGGAGAAATACCCCGAAATAACAAAGAACACCTGCATGCGAAAAGCATGGATGAAATCATTTAACAGCGTCAGCCATTCGGAGGGCGCGACACTGTTCACTGACCAGCTTTGTGTGGAATAAATCAATGACACATGAAAAGGCACCCCTAATAACATCAGCCAGGCGCGAATCGAATCCAGAAAGTATTCTCGTTGTGGTGTTTTTTTAGTCATATGTATCCAATATTCAACAAGTTAATCACCCGGTTCACCCTGAACCAGTCTAAAGCTTACCGCTTACTTTAATAGAGCAAACCCGCGTATACTATCAGCCGAATCTGTTTCCGCTAAACGCTTGAGAATCGGGCTCTTAGCCACTCGGAATAGTGGAACAAAAACAGGCTCAGGCTGTCGGAATGCTGAATTATCCTTTAAGATGGATCCATTGATTTAAGCACCCGAAAGGGGGGGATGTGCGGACTAAAATGAACAATAAACCAAAACTGATGAAATTGCGCTGGGTTGGCGCGGCAGTTTTGCTTTCAATGTATGCCAACGCCAGTTGGGCTTTCAACATTGACGATGTGGCAAAACAGGCGAAAGAGTTAGCCGGTAAAGGCTTTGAAGCGCCGAAAAGTAATCTACCGTCACAGCTGCGTGATATGAAGTATGCCGATTATCAGCAGATCCAGTTCAATCATGAAAAAGCCTATTGGAACAAGCTGAAGACCCCTTTCAAACTTGAGTTTTACCATCAGGGGATGTACTTCGATACGCCGGTGCGCCTCAATGAAGTGACCGCAAACAGCGTTCGCGAGATAAAATACTCTCCGGAATATTTCAATTTCGGCAATGTTAAGCACGATCCGGACACCGTGAAAAACCTCGGTTTTGCCGGTTTTAAAGTGCTGTACCCGCTGAATAGCAAAGATAAGAAAGACGAAATTTCCAGCTTCCTGGGTGCCAGCTATTTCCGCGTGATTGGTCAGGGCCAGGTCTATGGTCTGTCGGCACGTGGTCTCGCCATCGATACGGCGCTGCCGTCCGGTGAAGAGTTCCCGCGCTTCAAACAGTTCTGGATTGAGCGTCCGAAGCCTCAGGATAAACACCTGGTCATCTATGCGCTGCTGGATTCGCCGCGTGCGACAGGCGCCTATCGTTTCCTGATCACCCCAGGTAAAGACAGCACCGTTGATGTGCAGTCAAAAGTCTACCTGCGTGACAAAGTGGGCAAACTGGGCGTGGCACCGTTAACCAGCATGTATCTGTTTGGTGCGAATCAGCCGTCTCCTGTGGCAAACTTCCGCCCGGCGCTGCATGATTCCAACGGCCTGTCTATCCATGCCGGTAACGGTGAGTGGATCTGGCGTCCGCTGAATAATCCGAAACACCTGGCGGTC
Source organism: Erwinia sp. AnSW2-5 (assembly GCF_045107195.1). Taxonomy (NCBI): domain Bacteria; kingdom Pseudomonadati; phylum Pseudomonadota; class Gammaproteobacteria; order Enterobacterales; family Erwiniaceae; genus Erwinia; species Erwinia sp. AnSW2-5. Next base: position 14,374 of record NZ_JBJGXA010000056.1, on the reverse strand, counting down.
AGCACCTTCACCGTGGAAAACCCACGTGGTTTCGGTCTGCTGCAGCGTGGTCGTGATTTCGATAAGTATCAGGACCTGGATGACCGCTACGATCTGCGCCCAAGCGGCTGGATCGAGCCGAAGGGTGACTGGGGTAAAGGCCGCGTTGAGCTGGTCGAGATCCCAACCAGCGATGAAACCAACGACAACATCGTGGCGTTCTGGACCCCTGAAAACCTGCCAGAGCCAGGCAAAGAGATGAAGTTTGCCTACCGCCTGCACTTTACCCGTGACGAAAGCCAGCTGCATACGCCGGATACCGCCTATGTGAAAAGCACGCTGCGCTCTCTGGGCGATGTGAAACAGTCTAACCTGGTGCGTCAGCCAGACGGCACAGTGGCGTTTATCGTCGACTTTGTTGGCCCGGACATGAGCAAACTGCCGGAAAACACCCCGGTCACGCCGCAGGTGAGCATCGGTAATAACGGCGAGCTGGTCGAAAACAGCGTGCGTTATAACCCGGTCACCAAAGGCTGGCGTCTGGTGATGCGTATTCGTGTGAAAGACAATAAACAGCCGACCGAAATGCGTGCAGCACTGGTTAACGGTGACAAAACGCTGACGGAAACCTGGAGCAATCAGTTGCCTGCCAATGAATAAGTCTACCGTAATACCCGACGAATATATCGACGCGCTGCCCCTTTCCCCTGAGCGGAAAGGGGCGCTGCGTGATGCGTTGCCAGAACAGCCTGAAGAGATGTTCAGCCAGCTGCACTATCAGCTGGCCGAAGACGGCCCGGTCGAAACGCGCCCCGATGATGCTCCGCAGGAATCGGTAAAAGCGCGTATCGAGATGAGCTGGCCTGACTCTGTTGATGGCGGTCGTCAGTTTGATAAAGACGCGCTGGATCGCACCACGCTGAAAGCGATGCCGAAACACACCCGCTCTTCCATGTACCCGGAAGAGTGGCGGACCAACCCGGTGGCGCGTGCATGGGATTCCCTGCGCGGGCGTAAAAGCACGCCGCGTTACGACAGCCGCGAAGAGCAGAAAAATGAAGACAAATGGCGCCATGTTGGCTCTATTCGTCGTTATATCCTGCTGTTCCTCTCCGTGTTCCAGACAGTCGTCGCTACGTGGTATATGAAAACCATTCTGCCTTACCAGGGCTGGGCGCTGATCGATCCGATGGAGATGATCAACCAGAACTGGCAGCAGTCGGTGTTGCAGATTCTGCCTTACGTGTTGCAGACCGGGATCCTGTTCCTGTTTGCCATCCTGTTCCTCTGGGTCTCTGCGGGGTTCTGGACGGCACTGATGGGCTTCCTGCAGCTGATGATCGGCAAGGACAAATACAGTATTTCGTATCTGACCAACGGCGACGAACCGATTAACCCGGAACACCGCACTGCGCTGATCATGCCCATCTGTAATGAAGATGTCGGGCGTGTGTTTGCCGGTCTGCGTGCCACCTGGGAATCGGTAGTACGTACCGGTGAGCAGGCGAACTACGATGTGTATATCCTCAGCGACAGTTACAACCCGGATATCGCCATGGCTGAACAGAAGGCCTGGATGGAGCTGGTGCGTGATGTCGGTGGGGAAGGGCGTATTTTCTACCGTCGTCGTCGTCGTCGTGTGAAACGCAAATCCGGTAACATCGATGACTTCTGCCGCCGTTGGGGCAGCCAGTACAGCTACATGGTGGTACTGGACGCCGACAGCGTGATGAGCGGTGACTGTCTGAACGGTCTGGTGCGCATGATGGAAGCGAATCCGAAAGCGGGCATCATCCAGTCATCACCAAAAGCGTCGGGTATGGATACGCTGTATGCACGCTGCCAGCAGTTTGCTACGCGTGTTTACGGTCCGCTGTTTACCGCCGGTCTGCACTTCTGGCAGTTGGGTGAGTCGCACTACTGGGGCCACAACGCGATTATCCGCGTGAAGCCGTTTATCGAACACTGTGCGCTGGCGCCGCTACCGGGTGAAGGCTCGTTTGCCGGTTCCATCCTGTCCCATGACTTTGTGGAAGCGGCTCTGATGCGCCGTGCAGGCTGGGGGGTGTGGATCGCTTACGATCTGCCGGGTTCTTATGAAGAGCTGCCGCCAAACCTGCTGGACGAACTGAAGCGTGACCGTCGCTGGTGCCACGGTAACCTGATGAACTTCCGTCTGTTCCTGGTGAAAGGGATGCACCCGGTTCATCGTGCGGTGTTCCTGACGGGCGTAATGTCTTATCTGTCCGCCCCGCTGTGGTTTATGTTCCTGGCGCTCTCCACTGCTCTTCAGGTGGTGCATACGCTGATGGAACCGCAGTACTTCCTGCAACCGCGCCAGCTGTTCCCGGTGTGGCCGCAGTGGCGTCCGGAGCTGGCGATAGCGCTGTTCTCTACCACGTTAGTGCTGTTGTTCCTGCCGAAGCTGCTGAGTATTGTGCTGGTGTGGTTCAAAGGCGCGAAACCTTATGGCGGTGCGTTGCGCGTACTGGCTTCTCTGTTCCTGGAAATGCTGTTCTCCGTGCTGCTGGCACCGGTGCGCATGCTGTTCCATACGGTGTTTGTGGTCAGTGCTTTCCTCGGTTGGGAAGTGGTGTGGAACTCACCGCAGCGTGACGATGATGCCACGCCGTGGAGCGAAGCCTTTAAGCGTCATGGTTCGCAGATGCTGCTTGGCCTGGTCTGGGCGGGCGGTATGGGCTGGCTGGATCTGAACTTCCTCTGGTGGCTGTCGCCGATTGTCTTCTCGCTGATCCTGTCGCCGTTTGTCTCGGTGTGGTCCAGCCGTCGTACGCTCGGCCGCGCATCTAAACGCGGAAAACTGTTCCTGATACCGGAAGAGTTCAGCCCGCCGCAGGAGCTGCTGGATACGGATCGCTATGTTGACCTGAACCGTGAACGTGAGCTGAATAATGGCTTTATGCATGCCATGTTCCACCCCTCGTTTAACGCGCTGGCCAGTGCAATGGCGACCTCGCGTCACCTGAAAAGCGATATTATCGACTTCGCCCGTGACCGTCGTATTGAACAGGCACTCAGTGAGTCGCCAGCGAAGCTGGACCGCGATCAGCGCCTGGCGCTGCTAAGCGACCCGGTCACGCTGTCACGCATGCATTACCGCCTGTGGCAGAACGCCGATAAGTATCACGACTGGTTAGATCATTACCATACGTTGAAACTGAATCCGCTGGCGTTAAATAACGCCAAATAGTACGCGGGTCGGGCATGCCCGACCCCTACGGGATGCCATCCCCGCTCTTGTAGAGGCTGACCTTCTTTTCCGGTCAGCCTGTCAGGCGGGAAGACGAAAAGCCGGAACATGTGTTCCGGCTTTTTTACGTTTTATTTGCATTCAGTGCTATGGCGCTGTGATGCGCAGGCGGTAAGATAGTGCGTTTTTTATTCGGGAATGATGTGGTGAGCATGTTTTTACGCGGTGTGATGTTAGCGGTCAGTGTGCTGGTACTGAGCGGGTGTGGCAGTATTATCAGCAGAACCGTGCCCGGACAGGGGCACGGCAATCAGTATTATCCCGGCGTACAGTGGGATGTCCGTGATACGGCGTGGCGCGTCATCACCATTATTGACCTGCCGCTGTCGCTGGTGGTGGATACGCTGCTGTTACCGGTGGATGCGCACCACGGCCCGTACGAGTAATCCCCTTTATCGTGCCTCAGGCACGGTTATCTGCGTCCGTATTATTGTCTTGCCACTCTTCTGCTGCTGCCTCGGCTTCTTCGCTGTCGGCAGGCGGCTCAAGCTGAAATTCCCCTTCATCCCATTCATGTAGCGTATTTTCAGGCAGCCATTCGCTTCTTAGCTCTATCTCGTCGAAGTCACCATCAAAAATGGCCTGCGCGGCTTCACCGCTGTACAGTGATACCAGCTCGCCTTCATCCCCGTCATCGGTAAGAAACTCCGCCTGCCACATAATATCGCCATCCTGCATCACATATTTTTGCAGATTGAACTGATTCACCGGAGCGTCGTCTTCATCGACCTCCGGGTTGGCGGCAAGGTACTCTTCACGAGCCGTATCAATGGCTTCTTCCAGCGTGGCATAAAGTGTCATGGGCATCTCCCTGGTTTTATCGGTAAAGAGTAATTGTTGTCGCTGTGTGCCAGGATGCAAGGCGGTGAAGGAGAAAATTTGTGTGCCGGGTGCGAAGCAGATTAACAAGAATTTCTGTCGTTTAACGACCTCTGGCCAAAAACTGGACGGAAAAATTTCACTTAAATACATCAGCAGAAAATAGTCTTTATTATTTTTAATTTCTTCTATTTTAATTAAAACAGAGTGTATTGGTGACTTAACATAAATTACAGGATGGAGCATTCAAACTGTATTAATTAAGTTTATTCTTATTTCACAACAGGTAATCTGTGCGCATTAGATTTTTCCTATTTTCACATTTATTTAACTTATATCATGATGATGTTAACCCCGGTAAGGACACTGACGGCATTACTGCTGGTGGGTGTATTTTTTAATCTTTCAGCGGCAACGCTCAGCCCGGCGGACCGTGACGCCGTGCGCCAGCAACAGCAGTACATCCTCGATCAAAACCAGCAGCAGCGTGATGAACTGGAGCGCAGTACGCCACTGCCGTCCGGGCAGTCTCCGCGCCCGGTGGCGAGTTCTTCCGGTCCCTGCTTCAGGATCAATACGCTTCGTCTGACCGGCGTGACGCTGATGTCCCCCCGTCAACAGCAGCAGTTGCTGGCCCCCTGGCAGGGTTCATGCCTGAATATGGCCAATATCAGCCAGCTGACCCACCGCATTTCCGACTGGTATATCAGCCGGGGCTACATTACCAGCCGCGCGTTTATTCCCGAACAGGATCTCTCCGGCGGTGAATTAACCCTGGCGGTGCTGGAGGGAAAGTTACAGCATATTCGTCTCGACGGTTCCCCGGCGCGTGAACTGAAGATGGCCTTCCCCGGCCTGGAAGGAAAAGTCCTTAACCTGCGCGATATTGAGCAGGGGATGGAGCAGATTAACCGCCTGCGCACCACGCCGGTTCAGATTGAAATCCTGCCTGCCGATCGGCCGGGTTACTCGGTGGTGAACCTGACCGCCACCCCGGAGTTTCCCCTCAGTCTCTCCGCCAGTTTTGATAACAGCGGGCAAAAAAGTACCGGCACCGGGCAACTCAGCGCATCGCTTGTGGCAAATAATCCGCTGGGCCTCGCCGACCGCTGGTTTATCAGCGGCGGCCGCAGTTCGGCATTTTCCAGCGCCCGCGATGCGCAAAATTTCCAGGCCGGAGTCAGCGTGCCTTACGGCTACGGGCTGCTGGACTACAGCTACAGCTGGAGCAACTACCTCAGCACCCTCAACAACAACGGCTTTGACTGGCTGTCACGCGGTGACACCAAAACCCACCGGCTCGTTTTCTCCCAGGGGCTGTACCGTAACAGCGATATCAAAACCGGCCTGTCGTTTGGCATAAATCAGCGCATCAGCCGTAACTGGCTGAACGATGCGCTGTTGCAGAGCAGCAGCCGCACGCTTTCCAGCCTGCAAATCGGCATTAACCATACGCAGAAGCTGGGCGGCGGCATCGCCACCCTGAACCCGATGTTCACGCGCGGGATGCCGTGGTTTTCAGCAGAGCGCGATGAGGGGAAAAACGACGACCTGCCGAAGGCAGAGTTTCGTAAATGGAGCCTGAACGGCAGCTACCAGCTCCCCGTGACCAGTAACCTCTGGTGGCTCAGCAGCGTCTACGGCCAGTGGTCACCGGACCGCCTGTACGGCAGCGAACGCCTGACGCTGGGCGGTGACAGCTCGGTGCGCGGCTTTAAAGAGCAGTATCTCTCCGGGGATAACGGCGGCTACTGGCGTAATGAGCTGAACTACAGCCTGTTTACCCTGCCGGGTCTGGGGCAGGTCAGCGCGCTGGCGGCCATCGACGGCGGCTGGCTGCACAGCGATCGCCTTGACCCCTGGGCGGCGGGCACCCTCTGGGGCAGCGCCGTGGGCCTGACCACCAGTCAGCGCTATGTCTCCACGCAGTTTACCGTTGGCACGCCGCTGGATTACCCGGACTGGCTGGCGCCCGATCACCTCATCGTGCAGTACCGCATCTCACTGATTTTTTAAGAGGCCAGGATTATGGACAATCATCAGCAACCGGTTCGTCGTTCTCAGCGTCTGCTGAGCTACCTGATTTGTACGCTGATTGCCGGGCAGCCGCTGCTGCCCGCGGTGGCGGCCGCCATCACCCCGGTGACTCCGGGCAGCCAGATGGACAAGGCGGCCAACGGCGTGCCGGTGCTGAATATCGCCACGCCAAACCCGGCAGGCGTCTCCCATAACCAGTTCAGCGATTACAACGTTGGTAAACCGGGGCTGATCCTGAATAACGCCACCGACAGGCTGACGCAGACCCAACTGGGCGGGCTGATCCAGAACAACCCGAACCTGAAGGCAGGAAAAGAAGCGCGCGCGATCGTCAATGAGGTGGTCGGCGCCAACCGCTCGCAGCTGCAGGGCTTTACCGAGGTGGCAGGCAAGGCCGCGAACGTGATGGTGGTCAACCCGTACGGCATCACCTGTAGCGGCTGCGGTTTTATCAATACGCCGCAGGTGACGTTAACCACCGGGAAACCAGCCTTTGACAGCCAGGGCAACGTCAGCAGCCTGGCGGTGTCGAAAGGCACCATCATCGTTGAAGGGCAGGGGCTGAATGCCAGCCAGAGCGACGCGCTGTCGATTATCGCGCGGGCCACCGAAATCAACGCCGATATTCACGCCCGGGATCTGACGATCATTGCCGGTGCGAACCGCGTTGATGCGCAGGGAAAGGTGACCGCGCAGCACACCCAGGATCCGCAGCCTTCGGTGGCGGTGGACACGGGCGCGCTGGGCGGCATGTACGCCAACCGCATCCGCCTGGTGTCGAGCGACAAGGGCGTGGGGGTTAACCTTGGCAACCTCAACGCACGTCAGGGAGATATTACCCTGGATGCCAGCGGCAAACTGACGATGAACAACAGCCTGGCGAGCGGTGCGATCAACGTCCGGGCAGACACTATCGCGCTCAGCGGCGATCATAAAGCCGGTGGTGACATCAGGGTGAACGGTGACGGTGACGTGGCGCTGAAAAATGCGGCGCTGGTCAGCGATCGGGATGTGGTGCTGAGCGCCGGGAAAAAAGTGGCTCTGGAGAGCGGCAAACTGACGGCGGGCCGGGATATTCAGCTCAGCGGCGATGCGCTGACGCTGGATAACACCAGCCAGGCGAATGCGGCCGGAGATATCCGCGCCACCGCCGCCACCACGCTTTCGCAGCAGGGGCAGCTGGCCGCAGGGCAGGATCTTACGCTAAAGGCGGATGCGCTGGATAACCGTGGCGCGCTGAATGCCGGCCGCGACCTGAGTGCCCGCGCTACCACATTAAGTAACAGCGGCACCATACAGAGCAGCGGCGACCTGACGGTCGGCGGCAGCCAGCTGAAAAACCAGGGCAAGATGCTGAGCGGCGGGGCATTCGCCCTCAGCGGCGATCGCCTTGAGCAGAACGGCACGTTGAGTGCCAAAACGAATGCCAGTCTGAACGTCAGCGACAGTCTGATTCAGGGCGCGCAGGGAGAAATACTCAGCGACGGTTTACTGTCGATTCATGCCGGGAAACTGGAGCAGCAGGGGCTGCTGTCGGGCGATCGCGGCGTGAATTTCAGCGGCGACGGTCTGAATCAACAGCAGGGCGCGCGCATCACCAGCCAGCAGGCGATTGATATCCAGGCCGGCCAGATGCAGCTGGGCGGCGAGGTTAACGCCGGGGGAGATCTGACGCTGGCGGGTGTGCAGCTCACCACGCTGGGATCGGCACAGGTACAGAGCGGCGGTAACCTCAAACTGGAGGCGCAGCAGGCCACGCTCGGCGGCACCCACGCCGCGCGCGGCGACCTCAGCGTCAGCGCCACCACCCTCGATCACACGGGTAAAAGCAACGCGGCACGTATCGCACTCACCGCCGACAGCCTGAATAATCAGGGCACCCTGGTGGCGCCCGAGCTGTCACTGAACACTCAGCACCTCACCAACGGCGGCCTGCTGGACGGCAGCCACAGCCTGCAATTGCAGACCGATCTGTTCGATAATTTACAGGGTGCCACGCTGCACAGCGCGGGCGACCTTGTACTCAGCCCTGCGCGGCTGAATAACGCCGGGCTGATCGCCAGCGACGGCGACCTGACGCTCGCCGGCGACAGCCTGTTTAACCGCGGTGAAATCAACGCGCACAGTCTGACGGCAACCTACCTTGACCTGAATAATCAGCAGGGCGGCCTCCTGCTGGCGCAGGACAGGCTGACCACCGACAGCCAGACGCTGGATAACGCCGGACAGATGGCGGCCGCTACGCTCAGCGTTTCCGCTGAACGGCTGGATAATGACGGCACCTTACAGGGCAGCAACGGCCTGGCGCTGACGGTGAAAACAGTGACCAGCCAGGGAACGATGGCCTCGGACGGATTGCTGACAATCGACGGCGACAGCCTGAACAATGGCGGCGTCCTTCAGGGGGCGACGCTGACGCTGAGCCTGGCACAGCAGTTTGTTAACCGGCAGGGCGCGGCGGTTAATGCCACCCGCCGCCTGGACATCGACACGGCCAGCGCGATCAATGATGGTGAGATACTGTCTCCCGCGCTGACGCTGAACAGTGACAGCCTGGTGAACCGTGGCTGGATGCAGGGCGGTGATGCGTTGGTGGTGAACAGCAACGATATCACTAACCTGGCCGGTGCCACCCTGGTGAGTGGCGACCGCGCCGGACTGACCGGCACCACCCTGAATAATAGCGGCCTGCTGCAGGCCGGGCAGCTGGTTCTGCGCAGCGAGATCCTCGATAACAGCGGAACGCTGCTGGTGAGTCACAACGGTGACCTGAAGGTGGAGCAGACGCTGACCAACAGCGGGCTGCTGCAAATCAGTGAGACGCTGGATCTGACGGCGCGCGAGCTGAATAACCGGGGCCAGTTACTGGCGGGCCGCACGCTGACGCTGAACGCAGAAACGCTGACCAACACCGGGCTGTTGCAGGGCGATGAGGGGCTGACCTTCACGGGCACCTCGCTGGATAATCAGGCGGGCGGGCAGATCCGCAGCCAGCAAGACGCGCAGTTAACCGGGCAGCAGTTACGCAATAGCGGAAAAATCACCGCACAGGATCTCGGTCTTCACGGCAATGACCTCAGCAACAGCGGCCTGTGGCAGGGCAACGATCGCCTTGCCGTTACGGCCGATCGGCTGATCCAAAGCAGCAGCGGACAGGCGTTAAGCGGCGGAAGCCTGGATCTCAACAGCCATACGCTGACCAGCGAAGGGACGTTGCAGGGGGAGCAGGTCACTGTCACAGCAGATGACTGGCAGCATCAGGGGACGCTGATCGGCGGCACCGATGTGCTGGCGCACATCGTCGGGACGCTGGCGAACAACGGCGAAATACTCAGTCAGGGGCGCGTTGCGCTTCAGGCGGCCACGCTGAACAATGCGGGCAAACTCCTCGGCGGGAAGGTCGTGACGCTGCGCGCAGATGCGCTGACGAATCAGGGCGCCGTGCAGGGCAGTACGCTGGCGGTTGACGCCACCACGCTGAGCAATAACGGGACACTGCTGGGCCTGCAGGCATTAAGCCTCGGCCCTGTCTCCGCTGCCGTGGCGCGTATGGCGCTGGCGGCCACCCCGGCGCTGCCGCGCATTTACCGCGGCAGCGGAAAGCTGTTGACGCAGGGAACGCTGACACTGTCTGGCGACAGCCTGGTCAACGACGGCAGCTGGCAGGCGCAGGATATCGTGCTGAACGCGGGCAGTCTGACCAATAAGGGGCGCATACAGAGCGCCGACAGCCTGGATTTCCAGCTGAGTGATGCGCTGATATCCGGCGCAGGCAGCCAGATCGCTGCGCAGGGTAAAGCCTTACTGCATGCCACCGCGCTGAACAATCAGGGGCAGTGGATGGCCAGCAACCTCGCCCTGACGGGCGACACGCTGGATAACCAGGGGGTTATCAGCGGAGTGGATAACCTGACCCTGACGCTGAATGGCGCAGTGCAGCAGCAGCAGGCGGCATCGCTACTCAGTGGCGGTGACCTGACCCTCAACGCTCGCGAACTGAACGGCGCCGGCCAGCTTATGGCGCTCGGGGATATGACGCTGAAACTGGTCAGTGGGCTGACTCACCGCGGCACGCTGGCGGCAGCGAACCAGCTGACGGTCACCAGCAAGGGGGCAATCGACAATCAGGGCGTGATACAGGGGCAGGGCGTGGATCTCAGTGCGGGGGGCGCGCTGACCAACAACGGTAAAATCACCACTGGCAGTGACGCCAGCACCCTGAGTGGCAGCCAGATCGCCCTCAATAACGGCAGTAGCGTGCAGGGCGGGGGCGCCCTGGCGCTGATCAGCCAGGGCGATATCCGCGTTGATGGCTTTACCGGCACGGCCGGATCGCTGACGCTGACGGCACCGGGCAGCATCACCAACAGCGCCATGCTGTACGCCGGTGGCGATATGCATCTGCAGGCCAAGAACATCCGTAACCAGCGCGGCGATATTCTTGTGGACAATAACCTGTGGATGCAGCGCGACGCGGCGGGCAATGCCAACAGCGAGATCGTGAATACCTCCGGCACCATTGAAACCCGTAACGGCAATATCAGCCTGGCGACCGCGCATCTGCTGAACCAGCGCGACGGGCTGACCTGGACGGAGAAGGAGACGAACTATTATCCTGGCGGTACGGCGAAAATCACTCTGCCAATGACCAAAGACAAGTTGACGTTTGGTAACGATCAAACTTGCTACGGCAGAGGCAACATGTGCATTGATCACCCGTATACACGGCTGTTAACTGAATACCATCAGCAAACCGTTTTGGTCAGTGAAAAGCAGGTTACTGTGAGCGCCAGTGGCGGTGCAGCACGAATCGCGGCAGGAAAAAATCTGACCATTAACGCTGATAAACTTGAAAATAAAGCCAGCAACCTGCTTGCCAGCGGGAATATGCAACTGCGCGGCAGTAGTCTGGATAACGATTCGATTGAGAACGGTATATTACGCACATGGCAGACATATAACTGCAGCACAACATCGTCAAAAATATGTCAAGGAGGTCTGACCGCAGGGAAACCCTCCACATCAGCTTACGACTTCACTTTTTGGCTTACAGGCGGCCCAACCATTGAAAACCTCTCCACCGGAAGCGCACTGCGCGCCGTGATCCAGGCCGGTGGCGCACTGACCGCCAGCTTTACCCGCAATATCAGCAACACCACCACCCGTGCCAATACCGGCACCCTGACCAGCACGCTGGCCAAACCGGCCCTGAATACCCTCAGCCAGCAGGCGATCGGCAGCACCGTTCAGCAGCAAACGCTGGGCAACGCAGATAAAATCGCGGTGAACTCGCCTCAGTGGCAGGCACAGATACAGTCAGCCCTGCAACAGATGAGTGGCGGCCGCGCACTGGACAGCAGTGGTCAGCCGCTGGCGACGCTGGCTGATCAACATACGGGCAATCAAAACGGTACAACGCTGTTTACAAAAGCAGCGACACCGTTGCCGCAGCCTGCGGCTCAGGGCATCGATACCAGCGCCTGGCCGCTACCTACCGGTAATAACGGCTACTTCGTCAGCGCCAGCGATCCTAAAAGCCCGTATCTGATCGTCACCAACCCGCAGCTCGACGGGCTGGGCAAGCTGGATCACAACCTGTTCGGCGACCTCAATGCATTACTGGGTAAACAGCCGGGCAACGCGCCGCAGGAAACGCGCAGTGCTTACACTGACCAGAAACAGTTCCTCGGGTCGTCCTACCTGCTCGATCGCCTGAATGTTAAGCCAGAGTATGACTATCGTTTTCTGGGTGATGCGGCCTTTGATACCCGCTATGTCCGCAATGCGCTGCTAAACCAGACCGGCAACCGCTATCTGAACGGGGTGGGTTCAGACCTGGAACAGATGCGCTATCTGCTGGATAACGCTGCCAGCGCCCGGCAGTCGCTGGGGTTAAAATTTGGCGTATCGCTGGATGCAAAACAGGTGGCGGCACTTGACCACAGCATTGTCTGGTGGGAAGCGACGCAGATTAACGGCGAAACCGTGATGGTGCCGAAGCTCTACCTGTCGCCGAAGGATATTACCGTTAACAGCGGCAGCGTGATGGCCGCCAACTCGGTGGAACTCAACGCCGGAACGCTGACCAACAATGGCAGCACGCTGGCCGCCAAAACCGATCTGAATATCAACAGTCAGAACAGCATCAATAACCTGAATGCCGGTGTGATTAGCGCTGCCGGGGATATCAACCTCAGTGCGCTGGGCGATATCAACAATATCGGTTCGGCCATCAGCGGTAAAACCCTGGCGCTGGAAAGCCTTGACGGCAGCATTAATAACCAGACGCTGGCCACGCAGTGGAATGCCAGCAGTGAAGGCTGGTTTGGTTCAGGTGTTTCGATGAGCCAGACCCAGCAGGGGACCACGGCCTCACTGACCGGGCAGCAGGGCGTGACCCTGAAAGCGGCGAAAGATATCACCCTTACCGGCAGTCAGGTGAAGGCAGGCGGCGATCTGTTGCTGGATGCGGCGGGGGACATTGCCATCCGTGCCAACCAGGCAACGAGCAGCAATCGCTACACCGGTTTTGCAGGAAAAAATATCTCCAGCAGCAATCAGGTGAGCAACACCGGCAGTGATGTTCAGGCCGGGGGATCGCTTGGCGTCAACGCCGGACATGACCTCAGCGTGACGGCCAGCACCCTCAACGCGGCGAAGAATATGACGTTAGCCGCAGGTAACGACCTCAATCTCAATGCCGCCAGTACCGCGCAGCGCAGCAGCCTGGGCAAAGGGGAAAACCATGTTACCGGACAGGATCGTACCACGCTGACCAGCGGCAATGATCTGACGCTCAGTGCAGGCCGCGACCTGAACAGCCAGGCGGCGGGCCTGGTGGCCGATAACGATGTGGCCTTGAAGGCGGGGCGGGATGTGAATCTGCGGGCAGCCACCACCACTAAAGGTGACAGCTACCGCAGCAGCGAACGTACGGAAATCCACGAAGCGGTGCGCCAGCAGGGCACGGAGATCGCCAGCGGCGGCAATACTGCGGTGCAGGCGGGGCGGGATATCAACAGCGCGGCCACTCAGGTGACGGCACAGCAGGATATTGCCCTGAAAGCCGGGAATGACGTCAACCTGACGACGGCCACCGAGAGTGATTATTTCTACAAAGAAGAGACCAAAACCAAAAAAGGATTCCTCAGCAAAAAAACCACCCACACCATCAAAGAGGACCGTTCGACGTCGGAGAAAGGCACGCTGCTGAGCGGCGATAACGTGAGCGTTGAGGCCGGTAAAAATATCCTGGTGAAAGGATCGCAGGTGGTGGGTGATGACGCAGTGACCCTGAACGCGGCCAGTAATATCGATATTGTTGCCGCGACCAACACGGACTCCAGCTGGCGTTTCAGTGAAACGAAAAAAAGCGGGTTGATGGGCACGGGTGGGATTGGTATCACCATCGGCACCTCCAGCCAGAAACATGACTTAAAAGTGAAGGGGACAACCCAGAGCCAGAGCGTCAGCACCGTGGGCAGCACCGGCGGCAATGTTACTATCAGCGCCGCTGACGGCGTGAAAATCAGCGGTGCGGACCTGGTGGCGGGTAAATCATTAACGGTTAACGGTGACAGCGTGGTCATCGCGCCAGGCCACGACAAACGTACCGTGGACGAGCGTTTCGAGCAGAAATCCACGGGGATTACGCTGGCGCTCTCCGGCGCAGTCGGAGAGGCAATCAACAATGCGATAGCCACCGCACAGGCCGCGAAAGGGGAAAGTGATGGTCGCCTGGCCGCCCTGCAGGCAACAAAAACCGCGCTCTCCGGGGTGCAGGCAAAACTGGCCAGCCAGCAGGCGCAGGTCAGCGGCGACCCGAATAACGGCATTGGTATCAGCATCTCGCTGACCACGCAGAAGTCAAAATCGCAGTCGCAGCAGGTCAGTGATGCGGTATCCGGCTCGACCCTGAATGCGGGACAGAATCTGGCGATTACCGCCACGGGTAAAGGTAAATCGGCTAACAGCGGGGATATCGCTATTGGCGGCAGCCAGTTGAAAGCGGGCGGTGACACCACACTGACGGCGGCGAAAGACATCCTGCTAACCGGTTCGGCCAACACGCAGCAGTCTACGGGCAGTAACTCCAGCGGCGGCGGCGGCGTGGGCATCAGTTTTGGCGTGGGCAACGGCAGCGCCGGGTTGAGTATCTTTGCCAGTGTGAACGGCGCGAAAGGCAAAGACTCAGGCAACGGTACCCAGTGGAGTGAAACCACCCTCGACAGCGGTGGCAACGTCTCGCTGAACAGCGGGCGTGATACT
>NZ_JBJGXA010000055.1:0-17338 GCF_045107195.1 Erwinia sp. AnSW2-5 | reverse complement strand
ACCCGGGGTCGCTCAGCCCGCGCAGCGGGAAAGCGAAACGCCCTTGACGTTGACCTGGACAATCGTGCAGACCCGCGTCGCTGGTCGACCGCTCGTCATGCCGGTCTTACTTTATGGGGATACCTCAGTGATCGACCCCTACGTGATTTACACGATCATTCGTAGTGGCCGACCCTCTTTTTCGGTCGGCCAGCACAGCCGACTCCGACGAGAATTACATCCGCTCTACGGTTTCAATCCCCAGCGTATCCAGACCCTGCTTCAGGGTTTTCGCCGTTAACAGCGCCAGACGCAGACGGCTCTGCTTCGTGGCATCATCTTCGGCGGTCAGGATCGGGCAGTGTTCGTAGAAGCCTGAGAACAGACCGGCCAGATCGTACAGATACGCACACATCACATGCGGCATCCCGTCGCGCGCAACCTGAGTAATGGTCTCTTCAAACTGCAGCAGGCGAACGGCCAGTGCGGCTTCACGATCTTCAACGATGGCTGTCGCGCCCGTAATGCCATGCTCATCAATACCCGCTTTGCGGAAGACGGACAGCACACGCGTATAGGCATACTGCATATACGGTGCGGTGTTCCCTTCAAACGCCAGCATGTTGTCCCAGTCGAAGATGTAATCGGTGGTGCGGCTTTTCGACAGGTCAGCGTATTTGACTGCGCCGATACCGACAATGTTGGCCAGGGCTTTCAGCTCATCGGCAGGCATATCCGGGTTCTTACCGGCAACCAGCGCCGTCGCACGCTCAATGGCTTCATCCAGCAGGTCAGACAGTTTGATGGTACCACCGGCACGGGTTTTAAACGGTTTACCGTCTTTACCCAGCATCATGCCGAACATGTGGTGTTCCAGTGGCAGAGATTCTGGTACATAGCCCGCTTTGCGCACGATAGTCCAGGCCTGCATAAGGTGCTGATGCTGACGTGAATCGATGTAATACAGCACGCGGTCTGCTTTCAGCGTCTCGTAGCGATATTTCGCACAGGCGATATCCGTTGTGGTGTAAAGGTAGCCGCCATCCTTTTTCTGGATGATCACGCCCATCGGTTCGCCTTCCTTGTTTTTATACTCATCAAGGAACACAACGGTGGCACCTTCGCTCTCTACTGCCAGACCTTTAGCTTTCAGGTCAGCAACGATGCCCGGCAGCATATCGTTATACAGGCTTTCACCCATCACATCGTTACGCGTCAGGGTGACGTTCATGCGATCATAAATCAGCTGGTTCTGTGACATGGTGATGTCGACCAGTCGCTTCCACATCTTACGGCAGTATTCGTCGCCGCCTTGCAGCTTCACGACATAGCCGCGTGCGCGCTCGGCAAATGCCGGGTCTTCGTCGTAGGTGCGTTTGGCTTCACGGTAGAAGACTTCCAGGTCTGCCAGTGCGATCTCTTCATGGTTCTCGTTCTGCTGCTTCTCAAGGAAGGCGATCAGCATACCGAACTGGGTGCCCCAGTCGCCGACGTGGTTGGCACGAATGACGTGATGGCCGAGGAACTCCAGGGTACGCACTGCCGCATCACCGATGATGGTGGAGCGCACGTGACCCACGTGCATCTCTTTCGCCACGTTCGGGGCAGAGTAGTCAATCACCACGGTCTGCGGCTCGACGGCAGCGACGCCCAGTTTAGGGGCGGCCAGCACGCTGTCGATCTGCGCGGATAACCACTCAGGTGCCAGGAAGATATTGATAAAGCCCGGCCCGGCGATCTCAATTTTTTTGGCAATGCCCGTGAGATCCAGCTGCTCCAGCACTTTTTCGGCCAGTTGTCGTGGCGGCATACCCAGGCTTTTTGCCACGGCCATCATGCCGTTGGCCTGATAATCACCAAACTGCACTTTTGCCGACTGACGCACCTGAGGCTCGCAATCTGCGGGCGCACCCACTGCGATCATCGCCTGACTGACTTTTTCTGAGAGAAGGGCCTGAATATTCACCGAGTTACCTTAATTTTTTTAAAACCCACACGCAGGGGTGCGGGCCATTGTCTCGACGCCGCCGCATTCCGGGGAGATTCACCCGTGGTGGCAGCAGCGCCTAAAAAAGAAGGGAAAAAGTATACTGCATTTGGGAGCAAGTTATCCAGGAACCTGCGCCCCTGGATAACTTGTGTTTTGCGCGCGGGAAAACAGTGCTGTGAGGCTGTCTTCCACGGAAAGTCAGATTAGCGGCGACGCTGTGGTCGGTGAGGGCTTGCCACCGTCGTTTTACCGTTTCGTACCTTCCAGTGGCGTACAATCGCCAATCCCATCATCGCGATCAGCACGGCGACAAGTATTAACATAAGCATTCAGCTTTTCCTTGTGTTGATGGTCGGGACAAATCTATAAGAAAGCAGAATAGCCTACAATGCACCCCCTCCGATTTAGGAATTGTCGCATTGTATAAATTTAACTAAACTAAAACATAACGTTAAAGGCCATTTTCTAAAAAAATGACTGGTACTGAACCACCTGAAACTGGATGGAGTGCTTTCTAAGCGGTCAATTTATATGAATAATTCTGCTGAAATGGTAAATTTCCATTCGATTATCTGGCCTGTAAAATCATACGCGTTAAGCTGTATTGATAAGTGAAATTACTGAGAATGAAGGGTTTTGAGATGTTATCCATAAACAAAGCAGAAGAATTAAGCGATTTGGCTAATGATTTACCGCGTTTTTTACAATCCCTTAACCATCTGGCACAACGATTAGGTCTTGATCTTGATGTTCTGGAGGTTGACCACATTGCGGTCAGATGTCACCAGAACACCACCGCAGCGCGTTGGAAACAGGGATTTCTGCGCTGCGGTTCGCTGTTTTCGGAAAAAGAGATTGCCGGACGTCCTGTCGCGCTGTTTGAGTTGGCCGCACCGCTGGAAGTGGGACCGTGGAAGATTAGTGTGGTTGAGTTACCCTGGCCGGGACAGCGACGCTATCGCCATGAAGGCTGGGAACACGTAGAAGTGGTTTTGCGCGGCGATGAAGAGACGTTGGGCGCACGTGCGCTGGCACTGATGGGCGACGAAGGTCTGACACAGCAGGGGATTTCAATTAAAAGCAGTGCGCCAAAAGGTGACGGAGAACGTTTGCCGAACCCGACGCTGGCGGTAAGTGACGGGCAGGTGACCATCAAGTTCCATCCGTGGAGCCTGAAAGAGATCGTCGCCAGTGAAGTGGGCAGTTAACGCTAGCGGCCGATAGCCAGCGCCAGCGTCATGCGACGCAGGGCTTCGTCTAACATCGCACGCTGGCAGCCAAAATTAAAACGGACAAACTTATCGTCACCGAAGTCACGTCCCGGTGAGAATCCCAGCCCGTGCTTTTCAAAGAACAGCGCCGGGCTGGCGACCTTCAGATTACTGGCATCTATCCAGGCCAGATAGCTGCCCTCGGGTGCCACCATGCTCAGGCCCGGTAGCGCATTCACGTGCTGCGTCAGCACGTCACGGTTGGCGCGCAGATACGCCACCTGTGCATCCAGCCAGGGTTGGCCATCCTGCCAGGCCGCCGTCGCGGCAACATAAGACAGGACATCGACATCCGGCACCATCCCTTTGCGCTCCCGGTTAAAACGCTCACGCAGTTCGCGGTTAGGAATGATGGCCAGAGACGCCCCCAGGCCGGCAATGTTGAAGCTTTTCGACGGAGACAGCAGGGTAATGGATCGCTGGGCGGCGTCTTCGCTCAGGCTGGCAAACGGGATATGTTTAACACCCGGTTCCAGCAGCAGATCGCAGTGAATTTCATCAGAACACACCACCAGGTCGTGGCGCTGGGCAAAGCGCAGCTGCGCCTCCAGTTCCTCGCGGCGATAGACGGTGCCACCCGGGTTTTGTGGGTTACACAGTAGCAGCAGTTTTTCGTTGCCTTTGAGTTCAGGCTCAAGGGCGTCCAGATCCAGCACCCAGCGCTGGTCATGCAGCTGTAACGGGGCGCTGACCTGCGTGCGTGCCGCCAGTTTTGCCGCCAGGCGGAAAGGGGGATAAATCGGTATCGGCGCAATGGTGCCCTGATGCGCCTCGGTAAAGGCGCGCACACACAGATTAAGCCCGGTGACGACACCGGGTAAAAACACCAGCCATTCTGGTTGGATTTGCCAGCCGAAACGTGTGTTCATGCGCTCGATGACAACATCAATAAAGGCCTGAGGCGTAACACCATAACCGAAGATGCCGTGCGAGACTCGGGTCTGTAATGCCTCAGTAATACAATCAGCTACGCGAAAATCGGTGTCTGCGATCCACAACGGAAGGATATCCCGATCACCATATTTTTGCCATTTCAGGCTATCGCTGTGACGGCGGTCTATCCGTTGGTCAAAATTGAATGCCATGCTGATGATTCCCGTTAAGATAAATACCAGTAATGTCGATCAGACTAATCATCGGCACGAGAATAAACAACCAGACAGCAGTGATAACCGGAGGATGGGATGCGAAAACTGGAAATATGCTGCTACGGAGTGGAATGTGCCGTGACGGCAGAACGAGCGGGAGCCGATCGCGTGGAGTTGTGCGCTGCGCCAGCAGAAGGGGGGTTAACACCATCGGCAGGGACATTGATGTCAGCTCGTCGTCGCGTCGCGATCCCGGTTCATCCGATTGTGCGCCCCCGTGGAGGGGACTTTTGTTACAGCGATGTTGAATTTGAGCAGATGAAGTCTGACATTGCGTTTATCCGGGAACAGGGTTTTCCGGGGCTGGTGGTAGGGTTGCTGGATGTGGACGGGCATATTGATTTGCCGCGCATGCAGCAAATCATGCAGCTGTGTCAGGGCATGGAAGTGACTTTTCATCGCGCCTTCGATTTGTGCCACAGCCCGCAAATGGCACTTAAGCAGCTCACCGATTTAGGTGTGGCACGCATTCTCACTTCCGGGCAGCAGCAGAGCGCGGAAAGTGGTTTACCCCTGTTAAGGGAACTTACCCGTATGGCGAAAGGTCTAACAGTAATGGCAGGCGCGGGTGTGCGTCTGAGTAATGTGCAAAAGTTTATCGATGCTGGCCTGCTTGAGCTGCACAGCTCCGCCAGTCAGCGTATCGCCTCACCGATGCGCTACCGTAAAGCCGGTGTTTCGATGTGTTCTGACGCTGAAAATGACGAGTTTACCCGCACTTGTGTTGATGGTGATGTGGTGGCCGCGATGAAAAGCGTGATGTCGATTGGCGTGCCGCTCAACGTAGCCTAGAGTGGTTGCCGCCAGGCGGCAACCTACCGATTTTGCCGCGCAGCACGCCGTTCCCTGACGTGATGCTTGCAAGTACCAGACCCCAGCGCCTTTTGTTGGGGTTTTTTTTGTTCCGGCACGGGTTTGTAATGCGTGGTGTACCAAAAAAATTCTACACTGAGTCATCTCCTTATTCTGTCATAAGAGCTGTGATGAAGATTCCGTTTACGGGTAGTACGCTGGTGATGACGCTGGCCCTTTTTCTTGCTCCGGCTGCGCAGGCGGCAACGGGTTGCGGGCCAGGCTTTCAGCAGGTGGAAAGCAATAACAGCATTGTGATGCTGGGGGGAATGGCCAGAGGAGCGGTTAAACAGGTTGTCCTCGGCGAATTTGGTAAGGATGTTAACCAGCAAAAACGCTTGATTGGCGAGTTTGACCGCTGCGGAATGTTGCAACGTGCCGATTTGCGCTTTGATAAACAGGAAGGCAAACTCCAGATTTCACTGGTGCAGAATATTGAGCATGTCAGCGATGGCTGGCTTTCAAGCTATGAAATGACCGTGGCTGAATTACGTAACGGCCAGCCGGTGGTGATCAATGACAAACGCGGCACCACCCATTACCGGGCCGGGAGTCGCGGTAATATTATCAGCTCAACGGAGACCTTTGTCCTCAATGGTGAAAAAGGCTTCACGGAAACCACCCACCACTTTGACCGCCAGTCGCGGCTGATTCGCAGCGTTGCGCGGGGATCGGACAGTAACAGTAACGGGGAATTCATCTACCGCTGGAATCAAAAGAACCTGCTGGTGGCCTCAGAGTCTGAACGAGAAAAAATGACGCTGGATTACGACAAGGATCAGCGTGAGTTACGCCTGAACAGCCGCTCGGATACCGCCATGAGCAGCATGACAACGCTGGAGGAGTGTCAGTTGTGGGATGAGCAGGGAAACTGCACGTTGAGTTATACGCGTGAAATGGAAGTGTTTCCCACCGGGATTATCCGGCGCAATATTACGGCTGCTTACCGCTACGAATATTGGGAATAAACAGCGGCAGAAAGGAAAAGGCCGATCGCCAGGATCGGCCTTAAGCGCAAAACGGTTATTTCACTGACTGACTAAAGGCATCGACGGCCAGAATGGCGTTCGCCACATCCTCAGCGCTCAGGCCCGGATTCAGGTTTTTCAACGTGTCCCCTTCGTTATTGGCCAGTGCGCCGATTTTAACCAGATCTTCCCAACTCACCTTATCCAGATGCAACTCTTTCAGCGTGGTCGGCATTTTGATCGCGCGGTAGAAGCGCACGTAGCGGGCGATCTCATCATCAGGGCGCTGCTCAAGTACCATCTGGGCCAGGGTGCCGTAAGCCACTTTCTCGCCGTGCGTCAGATGGTGAATATCGCCATCAATCGCGGTAAAACCATTGTGGATCGCGTGGGCACCGGCCAGCCCGGCGTTTTCGAAACCCAGCCCTGAAAGCAGCGTGTTGGCTTCCACCACGGCTTCCACCGCTGGCGTCACCAGCTGCTTTTCCACGGCCTGATAGGCACTTAAGCCCCAGGTGAGAAGCGTTTTCTCACAGGCTTCGGCAATCGCCATCCCGGCAATCGTCGGGTCACCATTAACCATTGATTTGCTGTGCGAACGTTTAACCGCCTGCGCTTCAACATAGGTTGCCAGACCGTCCGCAATGCCGGAGGCGAACAGACGCACCGGCGCACGCACGCAGACCTGCGTATCGACCAGCACCAGATCCGGGTTTTTACTGTAGAAACGGTAGCTTTCGAACACGCCGCTATCAGAGTAGATCACTGACAGCGCGCTACAGGGGGCATCGGTAGAGGCGATAGTGGGTACAACGGCAACGGGTTGTTTCAGTTCATCAGCCACCGCTTTCACGGTATCGAGGGTTTTACCGCCGCCGAGGCCGACCACGATACTGGTACCGTTGGCTTGCGCCAGTTTTGCCAGACGGGTGATCTCATTGCTGGAGGCTTCACCGTTAAACTCTTCGTAGTGGAATTCGACTTTGCTCGCGATCAGGGAGGCTTGCACTTCTTTGCCAATCAGCCCCCAGACAATCCGATCAGCAACGAGGAACGCATTGCTGCCCAGTTCGGCCAGATGTTCGCCCAGGTGGGCTAACTGACCCGCGCCCTGAATGTATTTCCGTGGTGATGAAAAAACAAATTTACTCATACCAGATACTCCTTTCAGGTGAATTTAACGCACAACGCATTCAACACTAACCCTAAAGTATTAAGCTATTTGAGCAAAAAGAGTGTTTTAAAAAGAATTATCATTCTCAATGACAGAGATCAGGTTTTTATTCCGCTGGTCAGGGGAAGAAAGGCGCAGGGGAAGAACAGGAGAAATGCAGGGCCAGCCCTATGCGGCCAGCCCTGTAAGGCTTATGGCTTGGTCGCCACCAGCACGGCACGCAGTGGGGCAGGGTAACCTTCGACGGTTTTCGTGGGGTCATTCGGGTCGAGGAACTCGGCCAGGGATTCGCTGGTCATCCAGCTGGTGCGGTGCTGTTCATCCGTGCTGGTCACCGAGTAATCAGCAATACGCACGTCAACAAATCCACACTTCTCCAGCCAGTTTTTCAGCGCCCCGGTTGACGGGATAAAGTAGACGTTGCGCATCTGCGCATAACGTTCACCCGGCACCAGCACCTGCAGGTCATCACCTTCCACCACCAGGGTTTCCAGCACCAGCTCGCCGCCGCTGACCAGTTGGTTTTTCAACTGGAAAAGGTGGTCGAGCGGGGAGCGGCGGTGATACAGCACCCCCATGGAAAATACCGTGTCGAAGGCCTTCAGCTCGGGAAGTTGCTCAATACCCAGCGGCAGCAGGTGCGCGCGCTGATCGTTACCCAGCAGTTTACGCACCGCTTCGAACTGGCAAAGGAACAGCTGCATCGGGTCGATGCCGACCACGAGATGGGCACCGGCACCCAGCATACGCCACATGTGATAGCCGCTGCCGCAACCGACATCCAGCACCGTACGCCCGGCCAGAGAGGAGATATGCGGCAGCACCCGCTCCCACTTCCAGTCAGAGCGCCATTCCGTATCGATATTGACGCCGTACAGTGAGAACGGCCCTTTACGCCACGGCATCAGATTACGCAGCAGCTTTTCAATGCCATCACGCTGGCGCGCGGAAAGATGGCTGCTGTCTGCGGTAACGCTGTGCAGTAAATCCAGCGTTTCCGGGGTCAGTGCGGGCAGGTATTCAACGGAACGGTCCCAGTTTTTAAAGTGACCGTGCAGTGACTCGCGTTGCCAGGTTGCGATCTGTGCAGGCAGGGTTTCCAGCCAGTGAGAAAGGGGACCTTTGGCAATAAGTTGATAAAAATTTCCGAAATCCATCAGGGATGACCTGCTTTTAAGGCCACCAGAGAGCCAAAGTTAAAACACTGGAACCACAGCTCTGCATGCTGGAAACCGGCATTGTGCAGACGCTGTTTGTGAGTTTCCACGCTGTCGGTCAGCATGACATTTTCCAGCATGCTGCGCTTCTGGCTGATCTCCAGTTCGCTGTAGCCGTTCGCACGTTTAAAGTCGTGATGCATGTTGAACAGCAGTTCACCGACGTCTGAATCAGCAAAGCTGAATTTTTCAGACAGCACCAGTGCGCCGCCGGGTTTCAGACCCTGATATATGGTATTCAGCAACTGCTGACGCTCTTCCGGGGCCAGAAACTGTAACGTGAAGTTCAGTACCACCAGGGAGGCATTCTCAATCGGGATCTGGCGGATATCCGCTTCAATCACCTCGACCGGCGTCTCGGCACGGAAGGCATCAATGTGGCGGCGGCAGCGCTCAACCATCGCGGGAGAGTTATCAACGGCAATAATGTTGCAGCCAGCGGCGGTAATATTACGGCGCACCGACAGCGTGGCCGCACCCAGCGAACAGCCGAGATCGTAGACCCGGGAGTCGGGCTGGACAAAGCGCTCGGCTAACATGCCAATCATGGAAATGATGTTGGAATAGCCGGGCACAGAACGCTGAATCATGTCGGGGAAGACTTCAGCCACGCGCTCATCAAACGTCCAGTCGCCCAGCTTGGCAATTGGCGCGGAGAACAGCGTATCGCGGTTAGACATAGTGGTAAGTCCGGGGAAGCTAACGGAAAGGGCATATTCTGGCAGAAAGCGCGGCGGGCTGCACCTTTTCTGCCAGCAGAACGGTCAGGACGTGCCGAGAACGAGGTCCCAGGGCAGGAACAGCAGATTGACCACGACCATGCCGAACAGCGCCAGCAGCGTCAGGATCATGCCGTTACGGCGCCACAGCACGGTGCGGCTGCGTAAACCATACGCATGCATCAGACGGCCGAAGAAGAAAAACAGCCCGAGCAGATGCAGCATCCAGATATCGGCCCCGTTCATCTCCATCATCACCAACAGAAAGAGCGCGATGGGGATATTTTCGACCGCATTGCCGTGAATACGAATGGCCAGCTGTAAATCAGACACGCCACCATCACCGATCGAGACCCGGTACTGACGACGCAAACGCACCACGTCGAGTAAAAACTTAAGGATAAAAAGCGTACCAAGTACCACGTAAAGCGCACTGACCATGACTCACTCCATGATGTAAGAATTATCTTATCTAACAGGTTACCGAACAATACTGGCACTGTCGCCTGCCAGCAGCATGAATCGGTTTAGAATAACGTCTCCTGCTGTGGCCATTCAGGCACATCGCCGATGGCGGGAAGTGCCTGCTGTAATGCGGGCCAGAGAGCGCGTACCAAATCAGGCGCAAAACCGACATCCGGGGTATGGATAAACAGCCACGGCTGGGCGGTTTCACACCACTGCGGCAGCCGCTCACGCCAGGCGTTGAACCAGCGCAGGTTAGCCTCCACGTCGTCGCCGCCGATGAAACGGATCATTGGGGCATCTGCGGTCATAACCGCATGGACCGGGAGTTTAGGTTTCTTACGTTGCGCATCGATGATCGCTGCCGTTGAGGGCTGCGCACTGTGTACGCCACGGGTATCGAGGATCACCCGGTTGACGCGGCGCTGATGCAGCCCGCGATTCAGCGCCTGCTCGGCTTCACCCTTGGCAAAAAACGCAGGATGCCGCACTTCCACGCCGTAGCGAAATTCAGTGGGCAGGCTATCGAGAAACTGCCAGAGCGCGGGCAGGTCAGCAGGCGAAAAGGCGGAGGGCAGCTGTAACCAGAACTGCCCGATGCGATCGGCCAGCGGAGAGAGCAGATCGAAAAATTCCGCACTGAGATCGCCGCACTGGCGCAGCGCGGCCTGGTGGCTGATGGTGGCCGGGAATTTAAAACAGAAGCGGAAATCATCGTGCGTCATCGCCCGCCAGCGCTGCACCACTTCCGGGCGCGGCAACGCATACAGCGTGGTATTGCCTTCGACACAGTTAAAGTGACGGGCATAATCTTCCAGGGTGGTCATCCCCAGTTTTTTCCATTGCGGGTGCTGCCACTGTGGCAGGCCAAGGTACAACGGCTTCATCGTTTATCCACATTCAGTCAGTTGCGGGCGACTTTACCGTGTGGAGATGGGGGAGTGCAAGGCAGGGAGTGGGGAGAGACCGGTTCCCTCCGGTCATGCGCGGATTATGACAGCGCGGCGATGATTTCAGCGGACTGACGAACGCGGGCAATACGCGGGAAGATCCACTCGACGCTGGCCTGATGCTGTTCGGCGCTGGCGGTGCTACAGATATCTTCGGCAATCACCAGATTGAAACCCAGCTCCCAGGCGTTACGTGCGGTGGACTCAACGCCAATGTTGGTGGCAATGCCGCCCAGTACGATGGTGTCAATGCCGCGACGGCGCAGTTGCAGCTCCAGATCGGTGCCGTGGAATGCGCCCCACTGGCGTTTGGTGACGTGCAGATCGCTCTCCTGAACGCCCAGCGCTTCGGGGTAAACCCACCAGTTATCCGGCAGTGCGCCTCCGGCATGGGCAGCGTCAACCGGCTGTTTTGGTGCATCGGCAAAATCCGCTGACCAGCCTACGCGCACCAGCACCACCGGGGCGTTGTGCGCACGAAACTGGTCGGCCAGTTTCGCGGCGCGAGCCACGACGTCGCTGGCAGCGTGCGGTGCTTGGCCAAACGGCATAATGCCTTCCTGTAAGTCGATCAGCACCAGGGCGGTGGTCTGGGGATTGAAGTTGAGCATGCGTTTCTCCGGGATAAGGGGGAAAACCAGCGAGAATACAAAGGAACGGGTTCAGGACGCGACGAAAATAATGTGGGTAAAGCGCTGTGATTTGTTAGCGGTTATGTCGTGGTGATGATGTTTTGTTAACCACAGCGCCTGGCGGCAGCACATCGCAGCGTTTTTCTGCCACTTTCCCCTGATGACAGCTCTTATCCTGTGAGCCATTTTCCATTATAATGACAGCCATTTTTCGCGGCAGCAGCGCTCCTCAGAGCAGGATAGTGACCATAAAGCTGCGCCAGCAGCGCTGAAGTTAAAAGGATATCGTTATGCGTACTGAGTATTGTGGACAGATCAATCTGTCTCATGTAGGCCAGCAAGTGACACTGTGCGGTTGGGTTAATCGCCGTCGCGATCTGGGCAGCCTGATCTTTATTGATATGCGTGACCGTGAAGGCATCGTGCAGGTGTTCTTCGACCCGGACCGTCAGGCGGCTTTCCAGCTGGCGTCTGAACTGCGTAACGAGTTCTGCATCCAGATCACCGGCACCGTGCGTCCGCGTGATGAGAAGAACAAAAACAAAGATATGGCCACCGGTGAGGTCGAAGTGTTCGCCACCGATCTGACCATCATCAACCGCTCAGAGCCGCTGCCGTTAGACTCCAATATGGCGAACAGCGAAGAAGCGCGTCTGAAGTATCGCTACCTTGACCTGCGTCGCCCGGATATGGCAAACCGCCTGAAAGCCCGTGCGAAAATCACCAGCTTTGTGCGCCGCTTTATGGATGAGCACGGTTTCCTCGATATCGAAACCCCGATGCTGACCAAAGCCACGCCGGAAGGTGCCCGTGACTATCTGGTGCCAAGCCGCGTTCACAAAGGCAAATTCTACGCCTTGCCACAGTCGCCGCAGCTGTTCAAACAGCTGCTGATGATGTCCGGTTTCGACCGTTACTATCAGATTGTTAAATGCTTCCGTGACGAAGATCTGCGTGCTGACCGTCAGCCAGAATTTACCCAGATCGACGTAGAAACCTCGTTCATGACCGCCGCTCAGGTGCGTGAAATCATGGAACGTCTGGTGCGCAATCTGTGGGTTGACGTGAAGTCTGTTGAACTGGGCGACTTCCCGACCATGACCTTCGCCGAAGCGATGCGTCGTTTTGGTTCTGATAAGCCAGACCTGCGTAACCCAATGGAGCTGGTGGACGTCGCGGACCTGCTGAAAAACATTGAGTTCAGCGTCTTCGCTGGCCCGGCTAACGATGCCAAAGGCCGCGTTGCGACACTGCGTGTGCCGGGTGGCGCTACGCTGAGCCGTAAGCAGATTGACGACTACGGCAAATTTATCGAAATCTACGGCGCGAAGGGCCTGGCGTACATCAAGGTCAACGAGCGTGCTAAAGGTCTGGAAGGGATCACCAGCCCGGTAGCGAAATTCCTTAATGCAGACATTGTTGAAGAGATTCTGGCGCGTAACGGCGCGGCCGATGGCGATATGATCTTCTTCGGTGCAGGCAGCGCGAAAGTGGTGGCCGATGCACTGGGCGCACTGCGTCTGAAACTGGGTCGTGACCTGAAAATCACCGACGAGGCCGCCTGGGCGCCGCTGTGGGTGGTGGACTTCCCGATGTTTGAAGAAGATGGCGAAGGCGGCCTGACCGCGATGCACCATCCGTTCACCGCGCCGAAAGAGATGACGCCGGAAGAACTGAAAAACGCGCCGGAAACCGCGATTGCTAACGCCTACGATATGGTCATCAATGGCTATGAAGTGGGGGGAGGGTCGGTCCGTATTCATAGTGGTCAGATGCAGCAGACGGTGTTCGGCATTCTGGGTATTGAAGAGCACGAACAGCGTGAGAAGTTTGGCTTCCTGCTGGACGCGCTGAAATACGGTACGCCACCGCACGCGGGTCTGGCCTTTGGTCTTGATCGCCTGGTGATGCTGCTGACCGGCACGGACAACATTCGTGACGTGATTGCCTTCCCGAAAACCACCGCAGCGGCCTGTCTGATGACCGAAGCGCCAAACTTTGCTAACCCGGCCTCCCTGGCCGAGCTGGGCATTGAAGTGGTCAAGAAAGTGAAAGATCAGCCGTCAGAGAATAACTGATGGCGTATAAGCATCCGGTGTCGGTTCTGGTGGTGATTTATGCCCAGGATACCCGGCGGGTGCTGATGTTGCAGCGACGCGATGATGTGGATTTCTGGCAGTCGGTCACCGGCAGCCAGGAGCCGGGCGAAAGCCTGGCTCAGACCGCGCAACGGGAAGTGATGGAAGAGATTGGCATTGATATAAACGCCGGGCAGCTCACATTAGTGGACTGCCAGCGTCATATAGAATTCGAAATCTTTACGCACTTTCTTCATCGCTACGCGCCGGGCACCACCCATAACCGGGAACACTGGTTCAGCCTTGCGCTTCCTGCGGAGTGCAGCATCACATTGAGTGAGCATCTCGCCAGCCAATGGCTGGATGCCCCGGCCGCCGCCGCACTCACCAAGTCCTGGAGTAACCGCCAGGCAATTGAAGAATTCGTACTGTAATTTTGTTTTATCTTATCTTTTGAACTTAGCCAAACGTTCAGGCGTTATCGGCGCAGTGAGTTTGTTCACCGCCAGCGCAGAGGAAGCGGAGCGTACTGCTGTACGTGAGCATTCCGAGCACTGCCGGGGGACAAAATCACCAGCAAGATAGCCTGTTCGGTGCCAATTTGGAGAATCAGAGTAAATGGCGGGACATAGTAAATGGGCGAACACCAAGCACCGCAAGGCTGCTCAGGATTCCAAACGCGGTAAAATCTTCACCAAAATCATTCGTGAGCTGGTGACCGCTGCCAAACTGGGCGGCGGTGATGCCAACTCCAACCCGCGTCTGCGCGCGGCGATGGACAAGGCGCTGTCAAACAACATGACCCGTGACACCATGAACCGTGCTATTGCACGCGGCGTGGGCGGGGATGATGACAGCAATATGGAAACCATCATTTATGAAGGTTACGGCCCAGGCGGCACTGCCGTGATGGTTGAGTGCCTGAGTGACAACCGTAACCGTACCGTGTCTGAAGTGCGTCATGCCTTCACCAAAACCGGCGGCAACCTTGGAACCGACGGCTCTGTGGCCTACCTGTTCACCAAAAAAGGGGTGATCACCTTTGCGCCAGGCCTGGAAGAAGACCAGGTGATGGACGCGGCACTGGAAGCCGGTGCTGACGATGTGATGACCTGGGACGATGGCACCATCGACGTGTTCACCGCATGGGAAAACCTCGGTGCCGTCAAAGACGCGCTGGAAGCGGCTGGCCTGAAGGCAGAAAGTGCCGAAGTCACCATGATCCCATCGACCAAGGCCGATATGGATGTGGAAACCGCACCAAAACTGCTGCGCCTGATCGATATGCTGGAAGACTGCGACGACGTGCAGGAGGTTTACCATAACGGTGAAATTTCTGACGAGGTGGCGGAAACCCTGTGACACTCCGTCCATCACATCGGGTGAGCGCGTAATGGCTATTATTTTGGGGATCGACCCCGGTTCGCGCATCACCGGTTACGGTGTGATCCGGCAGGTGGGGCGGCAGTTAACCTATCTGGGTAGCGGGTGTATCCGCACCAGTGTGGCTGACCTGCCGTCGCGCCTGAAGCTGATTTATGCGGGTGTCAGCGAAATTATTACCCAGTTCCAGCCCGAGTTTTTCGCCATTGAGCAGGTCTTTATGGCGAAGAACGCCGACTCCGCCCTGAAACTGGGCCAGGCGCGCGGCGCGGCCATTGTTGCCGCCGTGAACCAGGACCTGCCGGTGTTTGAGTATGCGGCGCGGCAGGTGAAGCAGACCGTGGTGGGCATCGGTAGTGCAGAGAAAAGCCAGGTACAGCATATGGTGCGTACCTTGCTCAAATTGCCTGCTAACCCGCAGGCGGATGCCGCCGATGCGCTGGCGATTGCCATCACGCATTGTCACCTGAGCCAGAACGTTAATCGTATCGGTGAAGGTAAGCTGAGCCTCGCGCGTGGGCGTCTGAGTTAATGGCAACTGACCCGTTAATCTAAACAGGCTGGATATTCATCCAGCCTTTTTTATGCTATAAACTCCCCCTCTAATTGTTATCAGAAGGAAGCGAATGTGATAGGTCGTCTGAGAGGCATTATCCTGGAAAAACAGCCGCCCGTGGTGTTACTGGAAGCCAGCGGCGTGGGTTATGAGGTGCAAATGCCAATGACCTGTTTTTATGAGCTTCCCGACATCAACCACGAAGCGATTATCTTTACTCACTTTGTGGTGCGTGAAGATGCACAGCTGCTGTTTGGTTTTAACAGTAAGCCGGAGCGGGCGCTGTTCCGTGAGCTGATAAAAGTGAACGGCATCGGGCCTAAGCTGGCACTGGCTATTCTGTCCGGTATGTCCGCGCAGCAGTTCGTTACCGCCGTTGAACGTGAAGAGATTGCTG
The DNA here is from genome assembly GCF_045107195.1 of Erwinia sp. AnSW2-5. NCBI lineage: Bacteria > Pseudomonadati > Pseudomonadota > Gammaproteobacteria > Enterobacterales > Erwiniaceae > Erwinia > Erwinia sp. AnSW2-5. Next base: position 1,559 of record NZ_JBJGXA010000055.1, on the reverse strand, counting down.
TGCTGGTGAAACTGCCGGGCGTGGGTAAGAAAACGGCCGAGCGTTTAGTGGTGGAAATGAAAGACCGCTTCAAAGGGATGCACGGCGATCTGTTTGCGACCGATGCTCCGTTTGCACTGACCAGCGAAATGCCAGCAGAAGCCGCCAACGATGCCGAAAGCGAAGCCGTTTCTGCGCTGGTGGCGCTGGGGTATAAACCTCAGGAAGCCAGTCGTATGGTCAGCAAAGTAGGCAAGCCGAACGCCGACTGCGAAACATTGATTCGCGAAGCCCTGCGCGCCGCCATTTGATTTGAGGTAGAGCATGATTGAAGCCGACCGCCTGGTCTCCGCCGGGGTCATCACCGAAGAAGAAGTTATCGACCGCGCTATCCGCCCGAAAATGCTGGCAGAGTACGTGGGTCAGCCGGTGGTGCGTGAACAGATGGAAATCTTCATCGAAGCCGCGAAGAATCGCGGTGATGCGCTCGACCATTTGCTGATCTTTGGCCCGCCGGGCCTGGGAAAAACCACGCTGGCCAATATTGTGGCCAACGAGATGGGCGTTAACCTGCGCACCACTTCCGGCCCGGTGCTGGAAAAAGCCGGCGATCTGGCGGCGATGCTGACCAACCTTGAACCTCACGACGTGCTGTTTATCGATGAGATACACCGACTGTCACCCGTGGTGGAAGAGGTACTGTATCCGGCGATGGAAGATTATCAGCTGGATATTATGATCGGTGAAGGCCCGGGCGCACGCTCGATTAAGCTCGACCTGCCGCCATTTACCCTGATTGGCGCCACGACGCGTGCCGGTTCACTGACGTCCCCGTTGCGTGACCGTTTCGGCATTGTGCAGCGTCTGGAGTTCTACCGGGTAGAGGATTTGCAGCACATTGTTGCCCGCAGTGCATCCTGCCTTGGCTTGCCATTGAGTGAGGATGGCGCGCTGGAAATCGCCCGCCGTGCGCGCGGTACGCCGCGTATCGCTAACCGACTGCTGCGCCGCGTGCGTGACTTTGCAGAGGTGCGTGCCAACGGGAGTATGAGCGGTGATGTGACATCCAAAGCGCTGGATATGCTGAGTGTCGATACCGAAGGTTTCGACTATATGGACCGCAAACTGCTGCTGGCGATTATCGATAAATTTATGGGTGGCCCGGTCGGGCTGGATAACCTGGCAGCGGCGATTGGCGAAGAGCGCGAAACCATTGAGGACGTGCTGGAGCCGTATCTGATCCAGCAGGGCTTTATTCAGCGCACCCCGCGTGGCCGAATGGCCACCCAGCATGCTTATAAGCATTTCGGCATCACCCGCGAAGAGCAGTAAGGTGCAAAACTTTTGCACGGGGCGACCGGAAAAAAAGGTCGCCCACTGAGGGATCCCCACAAATAGTGGCTGATATCCTGGCTTCAGGTCCGTGGCCAGTTTGAGTACGCCGGAACGGCAAAATCCGCATCCCTGCGGGCCTCGGCACGCGACGTCCTGTCGCGTGACGTCCGGCTTACCTCAATCTGGCCCCATCCCCGCAGAACGGTTGCTCGCTGTGAATTGTAAAACCCCGACAGCACTGCGAT
>NZ_JBJGXA010000054.1:0-24781 GCF_045107195.1 Erwinia sp. AnSW2-5 | reverse complement strand
GACTGAGTATCAGGCGACTTGTTAACTAAACCGTCCAGGTTTTGGGGTTCAGTTCAATACAGGCCCCGTTTTTTATTCTGCCCTCTTTACGAGACGCCACGCATTTCGCATGTTCGACATTAGCAATGCAGTAAGGGCTGTCGTATTTTAGCGACGGGTGCTTATTGCAATCCTCTCATCATCATTGCGCTCTTACCGTACTGAAGCCTTCTTACGCAGTATCTACCAGGATAAATGAACCTCACCAAGGTGTACACAGTACACTTATTGAGGTAATCTCTACGCCACAAGGAATAGTGTCAGTGGAATATGCACTGGAGTTTATTGAAACCTCATTATTTACGCGCCAGATAACGCAACTCGCAACGGATGATGAGTTAAAAGAGTTACAACGTGAGCTTATTGCCTTCCCCAACAAAGGCGATCTGATACAGAAAACCGGGGGCCTGCGAAAGATCAGGATGGCAACAGGATCTAAGGGAAAAAGCGGGGGTGTCCGGGTCATTTACTTCCTGGCGACCGATGAAGTGGTCTGGCTGGTGATGGCTTACCCAAAAAATATTAAAGACAGTCTGACGGATGCTGAAAAGTCGGCGCTCAAGAGACTGACTCAACAACTCAAAAATGAGGTGTGATATGACTTTCTTTGACGATCTGAAAACATCCCTTGAAGAAGCCGTCGAGATCAAAAGTGGCGCTAAGACGCCTGCCCGTTCAACCCGCTATGATATTGCCGATGTGAGGGCAATTCGCGAGCAGCTGAATCTTTCGCAGGGAGAAATGGCAAAGGGGCTGGGAACCAGCGTTGATACCATTAAAAGCTGGGAAGCCAAAAGACGCCACCCTACAGGTCTGGCCGCAAAGGTTCTGGCCGCCATTCAGGCTAATCCTGCCCTGTTTCATGTATTAGCGGCCTGTTAGTTGGGAGGATAACTCCTCCCTGCTACGTTATCTCCGGGGGCAAGCGTGCTGGCTTTACTCTTCGTTGGCGGCATCTTCTTTATAGACACGATTTCCGTACCACACCACCGCAGCACCAACCAGCATCGCAACAATCACATAAGGGATTTTGTCCTCTTCCGTGCCCCCAATTCCCCCTGCCGAGAGAAAAAACAGCCCGGCAATCACCGCAAGGATCGTCTTTTTCACATTGCCGATCGGCTTCATACAGATAGTGCGTACCGCCCATGCACCCAACACCAACCCCAGCAGCCCCAACATGGTTCCCATCGCAACACCCTTTTGTACATGTGATTTATTGATATCGGGCATCGGAACCCGTGGCAGCTTAACGCCATACTGCGTGCTGATACAATCAATGTCTTTACCGTAAGACATGATTGAATAAATTCATTCAATCATGTCTGTAATCATTTGCTGGCTGATTGTTATTTTAAATTAATGCCATTATTTTTGTCTTTTTATCCTGAAACTCTTCTTCGGATAGGATTCCAGCGTCTTTTAAATCAGCAAGTTTTTTTAGTTGTTCGTAAGGATCTACAGTTGCAGAGGCAGTTTGCGAAGCCGTTGGCTTTCCACTTAGTTGTCTTCCGGCTTCAATTGCGTCAATGACAGCAATCTCCCCTTCCTTGCTGTAAGTTTTAAATTCCAGGTCATCATGGCTGGTATGCATTTTTATTGATCTATGGCCAAGTATGGATTTCCTCTCTATGGAGGTTATTGACTTTAGGGGGATATTCTCTATTACTTCTCCCAAAAGCCCCTTTCGATAAAAGGCGACTCTTACATCAGTAACGATAAGCGCACCATTATGCTGTGTGTCTTTCCCTTTCCCCATAACGCTACCGATATAACCTTCAGCCCAGGCTACAGCAGTTTCCCCGCTCTGAAGGTGCTTTTTGTTAAAGTTCTCAACATGTTTATTTGTTTTCATTTTTTCCCTCAATGATTATATGCTGTGCTGAATGTACCAAAAGTAATTATACGCTTTTATTCAAAGAATAATTCGACACTAAATACTCAGAAATGGCGTGTATATTTACATTTGGAAATTGTGTTTTATCTCTACTTAAGAACTTTATCACTGACTCTAAATCACCATCTTTGGCTGCTATTACTTGAGAAAGAGCCGTAATCAACACTAATGGTGGGAGCGAAACAACATGTTCTTCCCCCTGAGATAATGCGTTAGAAAAATCACTAATTCTTTTTATTGTCAGATCCTTTAACCCTTCCAGTTCTTTATTTAACCTGCCAATTGACTCTATCTTTAAATAAGCCAGCGCTTCTACAAGGTAATTAAACCCAACAGAAAAATCATCGGTTAACTCTACTTTTAGTTGACTACGCAATGTTTCTTTTATTTCATTTATTGTTTTTGACTTTTTGAAATACTCAGTGAGCGTAATTTTGTCGATGGTAACATCATCTGCAATATATTCAATTTTAGCCGCTGAGTCTTCTTTATAACTTTGTAGTGACTCTTTGATGGCAATAAATTGAGTGTCCGCAATCTCAAGCAGGCCTGCTAACTGAGAAAATTGCCTTCTGATATGGTTGGGTACTTCCTTAGACGATTTATACCCTATGTCATGTTCTATTTCTGCCCAAGTATGTTGCAGAATTGATCTAACCTGAAACTCAGCTTTCATGCCTTTAAATAAAAGATATTCTTTTAATTTACATCTGTCTTCTCTAAGAGAGGCCACATAATGTAACGAAAGGTAGCCAAACCTATCAGGTTCAAGCGTCTTCCTCTTGTCAATGGAATTGCTTTCATCAATATCGAATTCAGACTCTATTATTGATGCAACTTTATCGACCTCATCAGAATAATGAGTAATTATTCTTACCCCTACAATGTCAGTGATATCTGAAATCTTTTCATAGCGTTGCTTTTTGATGATTTTTTTTCTTAAGCTGCCTTTATCTTTTACTCTGCAGGAAATAGAGTGAACGGATATTCCTTCGCTGACTAACAAGCTCTCTACAAGGGATTTTAATATTTTTGAAAAGGACTCAAACGTCTGTTTTTTATCATCAAATTCTTGGAGTATTTTGTCCATTGCGCACAGATCCATACAAATAAGTTATCTTATTGAAGCACTCCAGAACTGTAAATGATATCGCACACAGAATAAAGTTATTAATGTATTTTCATGAGCAAAAAATTATTCGACGTCTAGCTTCGCATTGGCAGCATTGCTTTCATCAACCTGGGTGATGACATCTGCAGTGTTACACCAACGCACTGCCCTACAATCCACAAACAAAAAAAGACCAAAGACGAGTCCTGTCTTTGGTCCAGGGAAATGGCTCTTTTAGGAGCCTTGCGCTAAAAGTTGGCATTATTGCAGGCGATTCGCCTTGCTCTTAAAAGATAGTCCAGTTGTGGGGGTTTTCCAGCCAGTTGTAAACAACGTTATAACTGATTGTTAGCATTGTGATCGCGGCAGCAGAAACAGTCTGGCTGCGCTTTTCAGCGAGAGTGGAATGGAAACGAACTGACGCACAGAGGGGCGTGCGCCAGCGTGGTGCGATCAGTTACAGAGCTTTTCGGCGCGCGCGATAATCGGGGCCAGGCTCTTCTTCTGACCTGGATTTGCCGGGTCGTCAGCCAGGATCTTATCGATCGGGAATCCGGCCTTAATCTGGCCCGCTTTGACTTTGGCTTCTGCGGCGTCGTTCAGCGGATACTGCACCAGCGTGCCATCATTAATGGCGAGCAACACGTTGCCTTTTTCACAGCTTAACATCATCTCTTCACGCACAAACGGCCAGTTCTCTTTGCCCATATCGAAACGGCTCACGGTTTCGATGCCAGCCATTGCACTGCTGCTGAGGCCGAGTGCGACGCAAAATAATGCCAACTTTTTCATCTTGTTAGTACCTCAAACGATAAAACATAAACTGAATCGGGATAAGCGTATAAGGGTGTCGATCAGGCAGGTTCCAGTGTGGCAAAAATGCCCACCACCAGCAGTACCGCCGCCGCCAGCGCGATTTCCACCAGCGTGCTGGTGATAAACTGCTGCTGCGCCCCTGCCCCACTGTGTTGAAAACGCGGCACCAGCCAGTAGCGGTTAAACAGAGCAATGCCCATCATCACGCCAACCAGCAAGGTTTTCAGCACCAGCAGCTGGCTGTAAAGGTGGAAACTGGCAGGCGGCCAGCCCAGTAGCAGCAACGCATTGATCACCCCGCTGACCACCACCAGCATCACGGCCAGATGGCCGTAGCGCGAAAAGCGCATCATGGCGCCAATGGCATCGTAACGATGCTGCGGACCACGCGCTTCGCGCATCAGGTACACAACCGGTAACAGGCCACCCGCCCAGAATGCCGCGCTCAGCAGATGCACTATCTGGTTAGCACGCTGGAAAACACCGCTCCAGCCATCCAGCATCGCTGCATGTCCGGTAAACGCCAGCCCGCTGAGCTGCAACAGGGCTAACAGCAGCACCGTTTGCTGACGCAACTGTCCAGGCAGAGTCCTGGGGAAGACCAGCACCAGACAACACAATACGGCCAGCACCAGTTGCCACTGCCAGACGCGGCCAAACTGCGTTTGCAGCACCGCCAGCCAGATATCGCCCTCAAGCGTATCCTGCCAGCCGTCACCCATCTGTCCGGTCTGTGCGGCGAGCAGCAGTACCGCACTCAGCAGCGTCAGCCAGGTACTCACCCGGATTAATGGCATCAGCCGCCGGGTAAGATCGGCACGATAGCGCGCCGGAGCCAGCAACGTGGTGGTAACCCCGGCCCCGACCAGCGACATCAGTGCGCAGAAATGCAGCCAGCGGCACAGAATATAGAAGCTGGTGAGTGACATATCACTTCACGCTGAAGGTGTAGTTCCCTTTGGTCTTATGGCCGTCTACGGACAGCACATGCCAGGTCACCTTGTATTCACCACTGCTCAGCGGCTGCTTAAACTGTACCCGCAAGGTATTGTGCTGTTTCGGGTCAAGGGCGGCTTTAGTCTGCTCGACCGGCTTGTTGTCGGTACGGCTGACGTCCACGCCGCTGAAAGCAGGCTCGATATCCTCGCTGAAGGAGATGGTCAGTGACTCAGGCCATTCGCTACCGGCCGGGTTAACCGCGGTATACTGGCTTTTAAGGTGGGCATGAGCGGAAACCTGTTGGGTAAACAGTGCGGCCAGTAAGAAGCCGGAAACCCTGAAGAAATGTCGCATATGTCGCAATGATCCTTAGCAAATCGCAGCACCTTGCTGCCTGAGGGCGAAAGAATACCCCGCTTAAAAACGGGTGTCGAGGTGATAGCGACTATCAATTAGCCGTCAGACTTGCTAATCCGTGCCTTCTGCATTATTTTCTGCCACACATCAGGAGGGAAATACCATGAGCTACAATCTGGCCACATTGCCGCAGATTGAAAAAGACAAAATCAACGTTGATCTGGCCGCTGCCGGAGTGGCGTTTAAAGAGCGTTATAACATGCCGGTGATTGCCGAAATGGTGCTGCGTGAGCAACCTCAAGCGCTGCAGGAGTGGTTCCGTGAGCGTTTGACTCACTACCGCCAGGCATCTCTGTCACTCTCCCGTCTGCCGTACGAACCTAAGCAAAAATAGTGACTTGTTTTTTGTTCCCGCTTCGGTTGAGATAAAAGCCTTACCTTACTCTTCACGGTGGCTTTTTTATGTCCAGCTGGACTATCTCGGCAGCACAGTCAGGTTCTCGTCCGGGCGATATCGTCTGGAATATTCAACATCACCTCGAATTCATCCAGCAGGCCGCGTTATTACACGTTGACCTGCTGATGTTCCCTGAACTCTCCCTGACCGGCTATGAGCTTCCGCTGATGGCGGAGCTGGCGCTTTCGCTGGATGACGAGCGACTGCAGCCTTTTGCCCGCGCGGCGCAGCAACACCAGATGGGCATCAGCATCGGCCTGCCGTTACACGTCGACGATCATGTGTACCTTTCCGCACTGACCTTCCTGCCGGACGGTACGCGCATCGCCTACAGTAAGCGCCATCTGTATGGTCAGGAAAAAGAGATTTTCACAGCAGGTAGTACGGTGCCGATGTTTGGTTATCAGCATCATCAGGTGGCGTTGGCCATTTGTGCCGATATCAGCGTGGAAACCTTTGCCCGTGATGCTTCCGTTCGTGGGGCTGACCTCTATGCCACCAGCGTGCTGGTTTCCGAGCAGGGATATGAAACCGACTGCAACTACCTCGCACGCTGGTCGCGCGACTATCAAATGGCGGTGGTCATGGCGAACCATGCCTGGCCCACGGGCGGCTTCCAGTGTGCCGGGAAAAGCGCCTTCTGGGACCAGACCGGACGTCAGGTGATACGTGGTGACGAAGGAGAACAGCTGATTATTGCGCGTCGCAACGGTAATCATTGGCAAGGAGAGACGCATTCGTTACCCTGCCCGTCAGTTCTGTAAACGGGAGAAGCTATGTTACGCGTTATAGACACGGAAACCTGTGGCCTGCAGGGGGGTATTGTCGAAGTGGCATCGGTGGATGTGATTGATGGACAGATCGTCAATCCGATGAGCGATCTGATCTCACCCGACCGTCCTATCAGCCCTCAGGCGATGGCAATCCATAAAATTACCGAAGTCATGGTGCGTGGAAAACCCACCATTGAGCAGGCGATCGGCCGCTATCACGGCAGCCCTTATTATGTGGCACACAATGCCAGCTTTGACCGCCGTATGCTGCCGGAGATGCCCGGTGAGTGGATCTGCACGATGGCACTGTCACGCCGCCTGTGGCCGGGCCTGAAATACAGCAACCAGGCGCTGCGCGAGTCATTACAGCTTGAGGTGACGCCGCCTGCAAATTTACATGCCCACCGCGCGTTATATGACTGCTACGTCACGGCGGCGCTGCTGATCCGTATTATGTCGTTCAGCGGCTGGGATGCGCCAGAGATGATCCGCCGGATGCAGGTGCAGGGTTCGTTCAATACCTTCCCGTTCGGCAAATATCGCGGCCAGAAAGTGGATGATGTGGCGAAAACAGATCCGGGATATTTAAAGTGGATGCTTAAAAATATCACGGACCTGAAACCCGACTTACGCAGTGCCATGCAGCGGGCGTTGAGTGCGGTGGATTAAGCCGCTGGGGATGTTAGCAGCCCGCTGGACAGTCCGATAAGAAATGCGTACTCCAGTGCCACACTTTCATACGCTTTAAAGCGGCCTGACTTCCCGCCATGACCGGAGTCCATATCCGTCTGCAACAGCAGCAGATGATTATCGGTCTTCAGCTCACGCAGTTTCGCTACCCATTTTGCCGGTTCCCAGTACTGAACCTGGGAGTCGTGCAGTCCGGTGGTGATCAACAGATGCGGATAATCCTGCGCCGCAATATTGTCATACGGGCTGTACTGCTTGATGTAGTGATAATACGACTCCTCGTTCGGATTGCCCCATTCGTCATACTCGCCAGTGGTGAGTGGAATAGTTTCATCCAGCATCGTTGTCACCACATCAACGAACGGCACCTGCGCGACCACACCGTGGAAACGCTCAGGGACCATATTAATCACCGTGCCCATCAGCAACCCACCCGCGCTGCCGCCCATTGCATAGAGTTTTTCCGCATCACCATACTTTTTCTCCACCAGCGCATCGGTGATATCGATAAAGTCATGGAAGGTATTCATTTTATTCAGCAGACGTCCATCGTCATACCACTGCTGGCCCATCTCACCACCGCCGCGAATATGCGTCAGGGCAAAGATAAACCCGCGATCCAACAGACTAAGGCGACTGGCGCTAAAATCCGCATCCATGCTGCTGCCGTAAGAACCATAACCATAAACCAGTAACGGATTGGTTCCCGGCTGGTAGCTGTCTATTCTGTATACCAGTGAAACCGGCACCTCGACGCCATCACGCATCGTGATCCACTGACGCTCGCTGCGATAACAAGCGGCATCAAACCCTTTCACCTCGGTCTGCTTAAGGACTTCACGCTCGCCGGTATTAAGGTCCAGCTCAAACAGCGTATCCGGCGTGGTCATCGATGAGTAGCCATAACGCACTTTGCTACTGTCCGGCGTCGGGTTATGACCAATCCAGGTCACATAGGCCGGATCGTCGAAGGCGATGCTGGTACTTTCACCGCTTTGCCAGTTTATCTGGCGCAGGCTGGTCAGCCCCTGCTGGCGCTCTTCCACCACCAGCCAGTCGCGGAACAGCGTATAGCCTTCCAGCACGACAGTATCCCGTGGGGCAATCAGCGGCTGCCACTGCTGCTCGTCCACGCTGTCACTGCGGTACAGCCCAAAGTTTTTGCCGTCCCGGTTGGAGCGAACATAAAATTGCCCCTGATAATGGTCCACGCTGTACTCATGATCTTTACGGCGAGCAGAAAACAGCTGGGGCTGAGCATCGGCCTTAGCGGCATCCAGCAGCAGGATCTCACTGGTGGTGCTGCTACCGAGGGCAATCGCCACATACTCTTCCGACGTGGTTTTGTAAACGCTGACGTAGAAGGTGTCATCTTCCTCTTCATACACCAGCTGATCCTGCTGCTGTGGCGTGCCCAGCGTATGGCGCCACACCTGATACGGCAGCAACGTCTTCTTATCTTTCAGCACATAGTAGAGGGTTTGCGAATCACTGGCCCACGTCATGCCGGAGGAGACGCCTTCCAGTACTTCCGGGTACCACTCGCCGGTTTCCAGATTGCACAGGCGAATGCCGTACACCCGGCGCGAGAGGAAGTCCTCTGCCACGGCCATTTTCTGGTTATCCGGGCTAATCGCCACACCGCCCAGGGTGTAAAACTCATGGTCAGCAGCACGCTGATTACCATCCAGCAGCGTATCCCAGTGTTCTGGTGTCTGCGTGTCGGCTGGCTGACGGGCATAAATCGTGTACTCATTGCCCTCTTCATAGCGGCTCTGATAGCGATACCCCCGCTTCACATAAGGCACCGAGGAGTCACGTGCCGGAATGCGGTCGATGATCTCCTGCAACAGCTCCGCCTGTAAGGCCTGCTGCGGTAACAGCTGCTGCTGACAGTAGTCGTTCTCAGCACGCAGATACGCAAGGACGTCCGGCGCTTCGCGCTCGTCGTCGCGCAGCCAGTAATAGTTATCGATGCGGGTATCGCCGTGCAGCGTCATCTGATGGGGAATTTTATTCGCTTTAGGAGGTGTCATAGTCTCTTCGCAGTTGCTGTGCCTGTGTGTAAGGTTGGCAGCAACCTGACTGATTCACAAGCCGTTATCACTGCAACATCGTGCTTTTCAGGGGATTTTTTTGCGCGGGTGAAGGTGTTCACCCGCGCAGGGTTGGAGGGGATAGCGCGATCAGGCAGGCAGCTTCTGTTTCTCCGCGCGAATGTCGGTTTCAATCGACTGACGCACGTCCTGTGGAATTTTTAAGGCATCACCCAGCGCCTGCAAGTAGCTACGCTCCATAAAGTGGTCAACATCGATCACCAGGTTGCTGAGGAAATAGACCTCCAGCGCTTCTTCTTCATTTTTCACATCAGCCGCCAGCTTCTGCGGGTCAAGCGGAGAGTCAATGGCTCGCTGCACCAGCTGCTCGCCCTGCGTGCCTAAACCAGACTGGCGGATATGTTCGTCAATGGCTTTGCGTTCATCGCTGTCGATATGCCCGTCACTTTTAGCCGCAAACACCAGCGCTTCAATCAAACGCTCGGCGCGACGGTCAACCGGGGAGCTTTGCTGGCCGAATTCAGGCTGATCCTGATGAGTTTCACTGACGCGCTGTTTATATTTATTCCACAACAGCGCACCCGCCGCTGCGCCGCCGCCGATAATCACAGCATTCTTACCGTACTTCATCAACAGACTGCGGGAAGATTTACTGGCAATCAGCAACCCCGCCAGGCCACCGAGTGCACCGGGAGCCAGCATTTTGCTCAGCCCTTCTCCACCAGAGGAGGAGATGCCTGTCTTGCCTAATACCGTCTGAATCTGTTGCAGCCAGTTGCTCATAGTCAGTCCTTCATTACCCGAAAACACCACAATAGAGCAGCCCACGTCAGGAAACGTCAAACGGTGAAAAGGCTGTAAAATTTCCCATTCTTACCTGCGCGCTATGAACAGATATCATGCGGTCAGTCGCGGATACGTTGTTGGATGAGTTGGTTGCTTCTACCCTGAAAAGAACGTCATGCAGAGGAGAATCGATACGAATGGCATTTTCAGCGAACCCCTTGTTTATCAATACCATCCTGCTCGGTGGCAGCAGCGAAAAGAAACTGCACGCGGCAGCGGCAGCAGGTTTCAGCCAGGTTGAGTTATGGCAGCAGGATGTGAGCACTGCGATGGGCGGTGCCGACGCACTGGCCGATCTCTGCCAGCAGCTTTCGCTGGGGCTGACAGATTACCAGGTGCTGCTCGATTTTGATGGCGCGCCAGAGAGCCTTCGTGAGGATAAACGCCATGAAGCCTTGCAGATGATGGCAACGGCGCAACGCCTTGGCGCATCAACGCTGCTGGTGCCTGCTTCCACGCATCCGCACTGCTGCGCGGAACGCATCGAAGCGGATCTCCGCTGGCTGGTGCAGCAGGCAGCGGATCGTGGCCTGCGCGTGGCCTATGAAGCAATGGCCTGGAGCCAGCATATCAATAATACCGCTCAGGCGTGGCAGCTTATCCAGCAGATTGACGCACCCAACCTTGGGCTGGTGGTGGATGCGTTTCATATTTTTGTGCGCCAGAGAACACTGGCAGATCTGGCTGGCATTCCGGCAGAAAAGATTTTCCTGGTGCAGCTGTCCGATCTGCATGAGCAGCCGGATGCACAGCATCTGGTCGATACTGCCCGGCATCACCGACTGTTACCGGGTGAGGGGCATTATCCACTGAAGGCGCTGTTAGCGCATTTACAGCAGATTGACTACGAGGGGCCAATTGGCCTGGAAGTGTTTAACGATCAACGCCATGCGGATGACCCGTATGAAACGGCACAGGCAGCGATGGCATCATTGAGCCATGTGCTGGATGGTTTGCAAGGCTGAGCTGCTGGCCGACCGAAACAGGATGATCTGAAAGACTGAGCTGCTGGCCGACCGAAAAAGAGGGTCGGCCACTACACGTAAAGTCGGCATACGCCACGTAGGGTTCGACCTTTTTTCCGGTCGAACCGCGCCGATGGTCAGCCATTACGGCGGGTTATACCGCGCGCAGCTTACCGTCATCAGAGGCGTCGCTGTCATCAGCCGCGTTGCTCTCTTCAGGCAGTTTGCCGGTACGGAGGATCTGTTGCAGAGCATCTCTGTTTTCTGCCATAAACAGCCCCAGCGCTTCACCCTGCTGCTCTTCCATTTCCAGTGGGCTGGCGGTCAGCCAGTCGGCAAAGACTTCCGCCAGGTCGAGCATTTTGTCGTAAGCATCGGCTTCTTTCTTGCTGGCAAATGTCATCTTTTCCTCACCTTTTCTGACGACAACGTATTTGATTTCAACAGCCATGATTTCCGTCCTGTTTAACTGTATTTTTATACAGTGTAGCAGCGTCGCTTTTTTCACTCAAGCGCAAAGTGCGGATGATTACGCAAACGTTTTCGTTTATACTTCGCGCGTTTTTTTCAATCCATTCAGGTAGAGATTATGACAACTCTTGGAACTGCGCTGCGCCCTAATGCAACCCGTGTAATGCTGTTGGGATCAGGTGAACTGGGCAAAGAAGTGGCGCTCGAATGCCAGCGTCTGGGTGTGGAAGTGATCGCCGTGGATCGCTATGCCGATGCCCCCGCGATGCACGTTGCCCACCGCAGCCATGTGATCAATATGCTGGATGGCGCTGCCCTGGCCGCACTGGTCGCCCAGGAAAAGCCGGACTTCGTGGTGCCGGAAATCGAAGCGATCGCCACCGATATGCTGATCGAACTGGAAAAACAGGGGCAGCACGTGGTGCCCACCGCACGTGCCGCGAAGCTGACCATGAACCGTGAAGGCATCCGCCGCCTTGCCGCAGAAGATCTGGCGCTGCCCACCTCCACCTACCGCTTTGCCGACAGCCGCGAGGCTTTCCTGGCGGCCGCCGATGAGATTGGTTTCCCGTGCATCGTCAAACCCGTGATGAGTTCTTCCGGTAAAGGACAGAGTTTTATCCGCGAAGCGGCACAGCTGGATGCTGCCTGGGAATATGCACAACAGGGTGGCCGCGCCGGTGCCGGCCGGGTGATCGTGGAAGGCGTGGTGAAGTTTGATTTCGAAATTACCCTGCTGACCATCAATGCCGTCGACGGCATCCACTTCTGCGCGCCTATCGGGCATCGTCAGGAAGAGGGTGACTACCGTGAATCCTGGCAGCCACAGCAGATGAGCGAGCTGGCGTTGAAACGTGCGCAGGATATTGCTGAAAAAGTAGTGAATGCACTTGGCGGTCGCGGCCTGTTTGGCGTTGAGCTGTTTGTTTGCGGTGATGAGGTGGTATTCAGTGAAGTGTCGCCACGCCCGCACGACACCGGCATGGTCACGCTGATCTCTCAGGACGTCTCCGAGTTCGCGCTGCATGTGCGCGCTTTCCTCGGCCTGCCCATTGGCGGCATCCGTCAGTACGGCCCGGCTGCGTCAGCGGTGATCCTGCCTGAGCTGGACAGTAACAATGTACAGTTTGCTAACCTGTCTGCCGCACTGGGTGCCGGGCTGCAACTGCGTCTGTTCGGTAAGCCAGAGATTCAGGGCAAACGTCGTCTTGGCGTGGCACTGGCAACAGGCAGTGACGTCGACGATGCGGTACAGCGTGCCATCAACGCCGCTGCCAGTGTAAAAGTCAGCGGCTGAAAAACCTGCTGATGATGCAAGGGGCGGAATTCCGCCCCTTGTTGTTTTATCGCGCCCCGGCCACGGCTTCCTGCGCCAGGCGGGTAATACGGTCGTAATCCCCCGCTTCCAGCGCATCAGCGGGCACCAGCCACGAACCACCAATACACAGCACGCTTTTCAGCGCCAGATAGTCGCGGTAGTTAGCAGGCGAGATCCCGCCCGTCGGGCAGAAACGCACCTGAGGGAAAGGCCCGCCAATCGCCTGTAAGGCTTTCACACCGCCGTTAGCTTCCGCCGGGAAGAATTTAAACTCGCGCAGACCATAATCAAGACCGGTCATCAATTCAGATACGGTGCTGATACCGGGGATCAACGGCACAGAACCGTCGACTGCCGCTCTGAGCAACGGCTCTGTCAGGCCAGGGCTGATGATAAACTGCGCGCCCGCATCGGTGACTTCTTTTAACTGCTGCGGGTTCAGCACGGTGCCAGCGCCAACAATTGCCTCAGGCACTTCTCTCACCATCGCCCTCAGGGCATCCATCGCGCAGGGCGTGCGCAACGTCACTTCCAGCACGCGCACACCGCCTGCCACCAATGCTTTTGCCATTGGAACAGCATGCTCAAGCTTGTTCACCACGATCACCGGCACAACCGGGCCCGTTTTCAGAATCTGTTCAGCGCTTGTTTTCCAGTTACTCATCAACGACGTTCTCCTGTCTGGCCTGCCTTCCGTCCTGGTGGATCGTAGCAGGCAAAAGTGACGCTCGCGGCGTCAGGAAGTGATAATGCGATCTACCATACAGGAGAAGGACCGCGAGCGTCTACGCGATCGTTAATTTTTTAAAATGCAGGTTCATTTTTTATGAATCCGTATTTTGGCCATAAAAAAGCCCGCCGAAGCGGGCCTGACCTGTCAGTGCAGATTACTCGAATTCATTCCACGAGCGACCATCACGGGTGATCATGGCAACAGAAGCCACAGGTCCCCATGTTCCCGCCTGATAAGGCTTAGGTGCTTCATTATCTGAAGACCAGGCATCCATGATGGAGTCGACCCATTTCCAGGCTTCCTCAACTTCGTCACGACGCACGAACAGGGCCTGGATACCGCGCATGGTTTCCAGCAACAGACGCTCATAGGCATCCGCCAGATGCGACTGATTGAAGGTTTCTGAGAAGCTCAGATCCAGCTTGGTGGTTTGCAGGTTATGTTTGTGATCCAGTCCTGGCACTTTGTTCAGGATCTGAATATCCATACCTTCATCCGGCTGCAAACGAATAGTCAGTTTGTTCTGTGGCAGTTCCTGCCAGGTGTCTTTAAACAGGTTCAGTGCCGGGTTTTTGAAATACACCACCACTTCAGAACACTTGGTTGGCAGACGTTTGCCGGTGCGCAAATAGAACGGAACACCTGCCCAGCGCCAGTCATCAATATCCACGCGGATGGAGACAAAGCTCTCCGTGGTGCTGGATTTGTTCGCCCCCTCTTCTTCCAGATAGCCAGGGACTTTTTTGCCCTGTACAAAGCCAGAGGTGTACTGACCGCGCACGGTTTTTTCACGCACGTTGGTGTGATCGATGCGACGCAGAGAGCGCAGAACTTTCACTTTTTCGTCGCGGATGCGATCGGCGGACAGATCGGCTGGTGGCGACATGGCGACCATGGTAAGCACCTGCAACAGGTGGTTCTGGATCATATCCCGCATCTGGCCCGCTTTATCGAAGTAACCCCAGCGGCCTTCGATACCCACTTCTTCGGCCACGGTGATCTGCACGTGATCGATGGTGCGGTTATCCCAGTTTGAGGCAAACAGGGAGTTAGCAAAACGCAGCGCCAGCAGGTTGAGCACCGTCTCTTTACCGAGATAGTGGTCAATACGGAACACCTGGTTCTCTTCGAAGTATTCACCCACCTGGTCGTTAATCTCGCGTGATGTCGCCAGAGACGTACCCAACGGTTTTTCCATCACAACGCGCGCAGGTTGCGCATTCAACTTCGCTTGACCCAGCCCCTTACAGATGGCGCCGAAGGTGCTTGGTGGCATAGCAAAATAGTTAATGGTGACGCGTTTTTTCTGGTCGAGCATTTTCCCAAGACGAGGGAAATGGCTGCTGTCATCCACATCCAGGTTGCAGAAATCGAGTCGGCTACTGAGTTTATCCCACAGCACTTCGTCGATTTTCTCCTTCATAAAGGTTTCCAGAGCCTCACGCACCACTTTGGTATAAGCCGCCTTATCCCATTCCGCACGGCCAACGCCGATAATGCGTGAATCTTCATGGATCTGACCGGCTTTTTCCAGTTGATACAGAGAGGGCAACAGTTTCCGGCGCGCAAGATCGCCTTTGGCACCGAAAATGACCAGATCGCATGCCTGGGCTGTTTGTGTAACCGCCATTTCATTCTCCTCGTTGCAGGATTAGCCTGTCCCTGAAATTCCGTAGTTGGACAGACTCTTATTGTAATTTTGTTTCAATACAATGTACTGCTTTTGCCTGCTCCCCGTAAACAAGGGGAGGCCACTGCGGCACAATGTATTCAATCAATGCTTAATTTAGTGGCAACCTTCAGAGGACTACCATCAGATTGTGCGTAATTTTTCGTCATTTTTGTTACTGTTATTACAATTCTGAAAATCAGACACAGCTCAAACTCTGGCAAAAAATGTAAATTAATGTCGTTATGCTACTGCCACCGAGGCTGTAGCGCATTGTATATTCTCTAAAAATGACATCGATTTCTCCTTTGATTAAAATCGTCAGAATGTATGAGCGGGTAGCACTATGAATATGCTGGAAAAAATTCAAGCACAGCTGGAAAATTTGAGCAAATCAGAGCGAAAAGTTGCCGAAGTGATTCTCGATTCTCCCGCCACGGCCATGCATTCAAGCATTGCCCTACTGGCGCGGGCGGCAGGGGTGAGTGAACCGACAGTGAATCGCTTTTGTCACCGGCTGAAAACCAAAGGTTTCCCGGACTTCAAATTACAGCTGGCACAAAGCCTGGCAAATGGTACGCCCTACGTTAGTCGTAACGTTGAACAAGACGACAGCGTGGAGTCTTACTCGGGGAAAATTTTCGAGTCAGCGATGGCCGGGCTGGACCGGGTCAAACAAAGCCTGGATATCGGTGCCGTTAACCGCGCCGTCGATTTGCTGACCCAGTCAAAAAAAATCGCCTTCTTCGGTCTGGGGGCTTCTGCCGCTGTTGCACACGATGCGATGAATAAATTTTTTCGCTTCAATGTGCCGGTGATCTATTCCGATGATATTGTGATGCAGCGCATGAGCTGTATGAACAGTGGCGAGGGCGATGTGATGGTCCTTATCTCACATACCGGACGCACCAAAAGCATGGTTGAACTGGCGATAATAGCGCGAGAAAACGACGCCACGGTGTTGGCGATCACCTCCCCCGGATCGCCGCTGGCGCGCGAGGCAACGCTGGCCCTGACGCTGGATGTTCCTGAGGATACCGATATTTATATGCCGATGGTTTCACGCCTGGCACAATTAACGCTGATTGATGTGCTGGCCACCGGCTTCACCCTGCGTCGCGGCGCAAAGTTCCGCGACAATCTCAAACGGGTTAAAGAGGCGCTCAGAGAATCACGATTTGACAAAGACATGCCCATTACTTCTCTGACACGCCAGTAGTTCACCGATTTTTTTAGTACGCGATAGCGGTTTGGGTCGAATTCATCCGGCCCATATCATATAAATAGAGAGTCAGCCTAAGTAGTGCTTGCTCCTGCAACACCACTCTACAAAGTCAACGGAGTCATACATGTCAAGACGTCTCAGAAGGACCAAGATTGTAACTACACTGGGGCCCGCCACCGATCGCGATAATAATCTTGAAAAAGTCATCGCAGCTGGCGCCAATGTCGTTCGTCTGAACTTCTCACATGGCACGCCAGAAGATCACCAACTGCGCGCCGACAAAGTGCGCGAGATTGCCGCTAAACTGGGCCGTCACGTGGCGATTCTGGGTGACCTGCAGGGACCAAAGATCCGCGTTTCTACCTTTAAAGAGGGTAAAGTCTTCCTGAACATCGGGGACCGTTTCCTACTGGATGCCAGCATGGGCAAAGGCGAAGGCGACCGCGAAAAAGTGGGCATTGACTACAAAGGCCTGCCTGCCGATGTGGTGCCGGGCGATATCCTGCTGCTTGATGATGGCCGCGTACAGTTGAAGGTGCTGGAAGTCCAGGGAATGAAAGTCTTCACCGAAGTGACCGTTGGCGGCCCACTGTCGAACAACAAAGGCATCAACAAACTGGGTGGTGGCTTGTCAGCCGAAGCCCTGACGGAAAAAGACAAAGCCGATATTCTGACTGCTGCCAAAATTGGCGTCGACTACCTGGCCGTTTCCTTCCCGCGCTGCGGTGAAGATCTTCACTATGCACGTCGTCTGGCACGCGAAGCGGGCTGTGATGCAAAAATCGTCTCCAAAGTGGAACGTGCCGAAGCCGTTGCCAGCCAGGAAGCCATGGATGACATCATTCTTGCCTCTGATGTGGTGATGGTTGCCAGGGGCGATCTGGGCGTTGAAATTGGTGACCCGGAACTGGTAGGGATTCAGAAGGCGCTGATCCGTCGTGCGCGTCAGTTAAACCGTTCGGTCATCACCGCTACCCAGATGATGGAGTCGATGATCACCAACCCGATGCCGACGCGTGCAGAAGTCATGGACGTAGCCAACGCCGTGCTCGACGGTACCGATGCCGTGATGCTGTCGGCGGAAACTGCAGCAGGCCAGTACCCGGCAGAAACCGTTTCAGCGATGGCGAAAGTCTGCCTGGGCGCAGAGAAAATCCCTAGCATTAACGTCTCCAAACACCGTCTTGATGTGCAATTCGATAATATCGAAGAAGCCATTGCCATGTCGGCGATGTATGCAGCGAACCATCTGCAAGGCGTCACGGCGATTATCACCATGACCGAGTCGGGCCGGACTGCACTGATGACCTCACGCATCACCTCAGGTCTGCCGATTTTCGCCATGTCACGCCATGAGCGCACGTTGAATCTGACCGCGCTGTATCGCGGCGTCACGCCGATCTTCTTCGACAGCAATAATGACGGTGTTGTCGCTGCACATGACGCCATCAACCTGCTGCGTGAGAAAGGCTTCCTGATGTCAGGTGACCTGGTTATCGTCACTCAGGGCGATGTGATGAGCACCATCGGAACCACCAACACCAGCCGTGTGCTGCGCGTTGAGTAACACCGACTGACAATATTGGGCCGCATGGCCCAATATACTTCATGCCCACCTCTTTCACCGCTCGCCTTAGACTGACGCTGTAAACGTCGTATTAATCCTCTATTCTCCATCATGTTATGCCGTTGAATGGCCACATCCCTCACTTTCATATTTATGCATTGTGATCGGGCGAGAATGCGTTACGTTAGCGCGGTTCCAAAAGCTGACATATTTGCTGCATTACACAACCCCCCCTGGAGGGAGCCAGAATGGCGTCATTTGTTCCACTGTCGAGCCTGACCCGTCGACACCTGATATTCCCCTTGTCATTAGTCCTGTTCGAATTTGCGACTTATATCGCCCATGACATGATCCAGCCGGGGATGCTGCTGGTCACTCAGGAATTTAACGTCGGGCCGGAATGGGTATCGGCTTCGCTGACCGCCTATCTGATTGGCGGCATTGTGTTGCAGTGGTTGCTCGGTCCCCTGTCGGACAAGCTGGGTCGTCGCCCGGTAATGCTCGCCGGTGTCGCCTTCTTTATGATGACCTGCATGGCAACCCATTGGGTGCTGAGCATTGAGCAATTTATTCTGCTGCGTTTCCTGCAAGGTATCAGCCTGTGCTTCATTGGCGCAGTGGGTTATGCCGCGATACAGGAAGCGTTCGATGAAGCCCTTAGCGTGCGTATCATGGCGTTAATGGCCAACGTTGCGCTGCTGGCTCCGCTTGCGGGGCCGCTGGCCGGTGCCGCATTCCTGGAAATTGGCGGCTGGCGTACCATGTTCTGGCTGTTTGGCGCAGTCACGGCTATAGCTCTGCTGGGCCTGTGGCGCACGATGCCGGAAACGGCGGGTGATAAGCAGATGTCTCTGTCACTGCCCTCCCTTGGCAGAGGATATCTGGCCCTGCTGAAAGACCGTCAGGTGATGAGTGGTTCACTGGCCATCGGCCTGGTGACGATCCCGTGCCTGGCCTGGGTAGCGTTGTCGCCGGTGATTTTGATCCACGATGAGGGGCTGACACGGCTGGATTACGCGCTGTTACAGCTTCCCGTGTTCGTCGCCATGATTGCCGGGAACCTGACGCTGGGCAGGCTGGCCTCTCGCGTCCCCATCGATCAGCCACTGCGCCTGGGAGCCTGGCCGATTCTGCTGGGTCTTGGGATCGCTGCGCTGGCCTCCGTTATCGACAAGCACAGCTATCTGTGGCTGACTGCCGGGCTAAGCCTCTACGGTTTTGGCACCGGACTGGTGAACGCAGGTCTGTACCGTCTGACGCTGTTTTCCAGCCAGGCAGGCAAAGGCAGTGTCGCCGCGATGCTCGGTATGGTGAGTATTCTGGTGTTTGCGTTGGGGATCGAGCTGGCGAAGTTTGCTTACTTTAGCGATGGCGCTCGCGCTTTCAGCCTGGCGAACCTGGCCTGCGGCCTGGTGTGGTTCCTGCTGGTACGGGCATTTCTGCGGGAATGGAAACGTCGTTCGTCACTAAACTGATACGTCAGGGGACAACAGCATAGCGCGTTGTCCCCTGCCAGCATCACTTCTTTGGATAAAGCTCTTGGCGATCGTAAGGTTCTTTCTCGCCCGGCTTGCGTGTTTTCAGCAGCTTGAGTATCCAGGTGTACTGCTCAGGATGAGGGCGCACAAAATCTTCCACTTCTTTATTCAAGCGGCGAGCCTGTGAAGCATCATCGGAATCCGGCAGATCGTCCATCGGCGGACGCAGATAAATATCCAGACAATGGCGTTTGCTGTCATAAACCGGGAAGAGCGGTACCACTTTCGCCCGGCAGACTTTCATCATACGGCCTACGGCTGGCAGAGTAGCTTTGTAAGTATCGAAAAAATCGACGAATTCACTCTGCTCTGCACCGTGATCCTGATCCGGCAGGTAATACCCCCAGTATCCCTGGCGAATAGACAGCACAAAGGGTTTGATTCCGTCGTTACGCGCATGCATACGCCCACCAAAACGGCGTCGTACCCGGTTCCAGACGTAATCCATGACCGGATTGCTCTGGTTATGGAACATCGCCGCCATCGGCTGCCCTTCAGACGCCAGCACCATCGCAGGCAGGTCAACCGCCCAGGCGTGTGGTACCAGGAAAATGACATTCTGCCCGGTATTCTGCAAAGCCTCGATAATCTCACGTCCGTGCCAGCGAATGCGCTTCTTTGCGCTCTCCGGACGCAGGGCCAGTTCGGCCATCATTGCCATCGACTGCGGGGCAACGGCAAACATCTCGTCGATGATCGCTTCTCGCTCTTGCTCCGTCTTATCGGTCATACAGTACAACAGGTTGATCTGCGCACGACGGCGCGCACTGCGGGCAAATTTCCCTGCCAGACGACCTAATACACCCAGTAACGGGTCACGCAGACGTGGGGTGACCAACGTCAGAGTGGCAAACGCACCAACACCCAGCCAACTTCCCCAGTAGCGTGGCAATAAGAAACTTTTGTTAAACGTGGGAATGAACTCAATTTGATTGTTTTTTCTGTTTTCCATGCACTGGCCTCGAACAATAACGGGCTTATGATAGTGCTGACGGGCGATTTTGCAAAGTTATTGCCGTGAATGCGTCTGTTTAGGCTAAAAAAAAGCCGATGGCATCCACCATCGGCTTTTTTATGTGCAGCGGTATGTTACTTGAAGCGAAGTTGAGGCACGACTTCGCGAACTTTCGCCAGGTAATCGCGACGGTCTTTGCCGGTCAGCCCTTCCATACGTGGGAGTTTGGCCGTCAACGGGTTCACTGCCTGGTTGTTAATCCAGATTTCAAAGTGCAGGTGCGGCCCCGTAGAACGCCCGGTGTTACCGGAAAGCGCGATGCGATCGCCACGTTTCACTTTTTGGCCAGGCTTAACCAGCAGTTTCTTCAGGTGCATATAGCGCGTCATGTACTGACGTCCATGACGAACGGCAACATAGTTACCCGCTCCACCGCTGCGTTTGGCAACGATAACTTCACCATCACCGACAGCCAGCACTGGCGTCCCCACCGGCAAAGCAAAGTCCACGCCTTTGTGTGGCGCAACACGCCCGGTCACCGGGTTTAAACGACGCGGATTAAAGCTCGATGACACACGGTACTGCTTCACGGTTGGGAAACGCATAAAGCCACGCGCCAGGCCGGAACCGTTACGGTCGTAGAACTTACCGTCTGCACCACGGATAGCGTAGTAATCTTTATCACCACTGTTCAGGCGCACGCCAGCCAGTTCGCTCTGCTCGCTTTTACCGTCCAGCATTTCACGTGACATCAGCACGGAGAACTTATCCCCGCTACGCAGCTTGCGGAAATCCATCTGCCATTGCAGGGATTTAATCACCGCACTAATTTCACTGCTGGACAGCCCCGCTTTCCTGGCGCTGCTGACAAAACTACCGTTGACCACACCGCTCACTACGCTGTTCTGCCACTCACCCTTCTGAATCGCAGAAGAGGATTTGAAACTGTCACCGGAGCGGTCGTACGTGCGCGTTTCGCGACGGGACACTTCCCAGCTAATGCGCTGTAAATCACCGTTGTCATTCAGCGACCATGAGAGCTGCTGCCCGACTTGCAGGTTGCGCAGGTCTTTATCGCTTTTCACCAGCATGTTGATTTCCGACATATCAATGCCGTACTGGTTTAGCACACTGCTGAGGGTATCACCGGTTGAAACAACGTAATCGTGCGTACCGCTTTCATCCGGTACATCTTCGTCGATTTCATCTTTCGGTGCATCGTCAGCCGGGGACGGGGTGTCCTGATCTATCGGCTCACTGGCTTCAGGAAGCAAGGTCCGTAGCTGATTTTTCTCCAGCTCGACCGTTTTAACAATCGGGCTTTCGTTACCGGGATGATAAACGTAAGGCCGCCACAAAGTGACGGCCAGCGTAACAACGGTAAGCGACCCCAACATAATGCGGTGGGGCCGGGGTAAATGATTAAACGCTATGGCGACAGCGCGCGATATCTGCTGCACTTAAATGTTCCTCTATTCTCCTTTCAGGCAGCTCACATACTGGTTAGACAACTGTGAGAGGAATGTCACATAGCTGTCTTTACCTGGGGTGATGTCCGTCCCGAGTGGATCCAGTGTGCCCGAACGCACGGTGGTCCCTCTGGCAACGGCCTCAATCACGGCTGGCCTGAATTGTGGTTCAGCAAAAACGCAGGCTGCTTTTTGCTCAACCAACTGTGTTCGTATTTGATGTAAACGCTGCGCGCCGGGTTGGATTTCAGGGTTGACGGTAAAGTGACCTAATGGGGTCAGACCGAAGTGTTTTTCAAAGTAGGTGTAAGCATCATGAAAAACGAAATACCCTTTGCCTTTAACCGGGGCCAACTGATTACTGATTTTCGCATCGGCTGACGCCAATTCTGCCTCAAAGTGCTGCAGGTTTGCGTCTAGTTTGTCCTTGCTTTGCGGCATAAGTTCCAACAATTTCCCGTGGATTGCAATCGCCGTTTGCTTTGAGATCTCCGGGGACATCCACAGATGCATATTATACTCACCATGATGATGGTGATCATGGCTGTCTGCAGCCTCATGCGAATGCCCCGCATGGTCTTCATGTTCTTCTTCTTCTTCGTCTTCACCGCCCTTCAGCAGCAAGCTTTTCACGCCCGGTAACGCACTCATTTCAATGTTCTTTTGTGCGGGTAAACTGGCGGCAGACTTCGTCATAAACGCCTCCATTTCCGGGCCAACCCAGACCACTAAATCCGCGCTTTTTAAGCGTTTAATGTCGGAGGGGCGCAAGGCATAATCATGTTCCGAAGCACCGTCTGGCAGCAAAATATTCACCGGCGTGACGCCATCAGCAATTGCAGCAGCGATAAATCCAACCGGTTTTACAGAGGCAACAACGTCGGCATGGGCAGGAAGCGCAAGCGAGGCGGCAATGCTCAGGCCTGCGAGCATTGATAAAGCACGTGTTTTTTTATGTAACATAATGATTCAATCCATCGTGAATAGCTGATGGATTGTGATATTATAACATTCGAAAATTTCTGCAACCCGTAATCGACATGTCATCTTTGATCGCCCTTGAAAATATTTCTGTGAGTTTTGGACAGCGCCGTGTCCTGTCCGATGTGTCACTTGCGCTGCAACCTGGCCGTATTCTGACCCTGCTCGGGCCGAACGGCGCAGGTAAATCAACGCTGGTGCGTGTGGTGCTCGGGCTGATCGCCCCCACCTCAGGCACCCTGCTGCGCCCGGCACAGCTGCGCATTGGCTACGTGCCGCAAAAAATCCATCTTGATGTCACCCTCCCCCTCACCGTGGCGCGTTTTATGCGTCTGCGCCCGGGGGTAAAGTCAGACGATATTCTGCCCGCACTGAAACGTGTGCAGGCGGCTCATCTGCTGGAATACCCGCTACAAAAACTGTCTGGTGGTGAAATGCAGCGCGTGCTGCTGGCGCGAGCACTGCTCAATCAGCCACAGCTGCTGGTGCTCGACGAACCGACGCAGGGTGTCGACGTCAACGGCCAGGTGGCACTGTATGACCTCATCGACCAGCTGCGCCGCGAGCTGAACTGCGGCGTGCTGATGGTTTCCCATGACCTCCATCTGGTGATGGCGAAAACCGACGAGGTATTGTGCCTCAATCACCATATCTGCTGTTCGGGCACACCGGAAGCGGTGTCCAAACACCCTGAATTTATCTCGATGTTCGGCCCACGCGGTGCAGAGCAGCTGGCGATTTATCGCCACCATCACAACCATCGTCACGATCTCCAGGGACGAATTATTCTGCGCAAAGGGACCGGCCGTCATGATTGAATTATTATTACCCGGCTGGTTAGCAGGCGTATTGCTGGCGCTGGCAGCCGGTCCATTAGGTTCATTTGTTGTCTGGCGCCGTATGTCCTATTTTGGCGATACGCTGGCGCATGCCTCATTGCTGGGCGTGGCTTTTGGTCTGCTGCTCAACGTCAGCCCGTTTTACGCGGTGATCGTAGTCACTCTGCTGCTGTCGCTGGTGCTGGTGTGGCTGGAGCGTCGTCCGCATCTGGCGATTGATACCCTGCTGGGCATTATGGCGCACAGTGCGCTGTCGCTTGGCATGGTGGTGGTCAGCCTGATGTCTGACGTGCGTGTGGATCTGATGGCTTATCTGTTTGGTGATCTGCTGGCCGTTACGCCAACGGATCTCTGGACAATTGTGGCAGGCGTGGCGGTCGTTCTGTTGCTGCTGGCGTGGCAATGGCGCGCCCTGCTGTCAATCACCATCAGCCCTGAGCTGGCGCAGGTGGATGGCGTCAATATCCAGCGAACCAAAATGATCCTGATGCTGATTACGGCGCTAACGATTGGGGTGGCGATGAAGTTTGTCGGTGCGTTGATCATCACCTCACTGCTGATAATTCCTGCCGCCACCGCCCGCCGCTTTGCCCGCTCACCGGAGCAGATGGCCGCTCTGGCAGTGGTCATTGGCATTCTGGCTGTAACGATAGGTCTGACCTTTTCGGCCTTCTACGATACGCCAGCCGGCCCTTCCGTGGTGTTGGGTGCCGCAGCGATGTTTATGCTGAGTATGGTTAAGAAACCGGCGGTGTGATGTTGAATGTGTGACAGCGGGCTGACCAGAAAAGAGGGTCAGCCGCTACACGAGAAAGAAACCGCACGAAGAACGGTCAGCCAGGCTCATTAGGGGGCGACCTCTGATGAATCCCCACAAAATAAGACCTGCATGACTTGTAGCTACCTGCTTTCCCGGTCGGCCAATGACACGGACCTGACATGGGGTGCTGGCCTGCTCGATGACCCAGGTCAACGTCAACACCCAACCCGAAAACAACTCAGGGCGCGAAGGGGCGGACCTTTTTTTTCGGTCTGCCCGTGAGATCGGAAGATCCCACGTCTGACATCC
>NZ_JBJGXA010000053.1:0-1138 GCF_045107195.1 Erwinia sp. AnSW2-5 | reverse complement strand
AACTGCACCCAAAAAGTTGGACACCCAACTGAGTAAGGTGCAGTACATGAAATACACCCTTGAATTCAAACTTGCTGCAGTCCGTTCTTACCTCGACAGCCATGCGGGTATTAAGGCGACGGCAGCAAGGTTTGTCCTTCCTCCAACCCACCTTAAACGCTGGGTTCTCTTATATAAACTTCATGGTGAACAGGCCCTGTGCCACGCACAGAAGCGTCACTATCCCCCTGAATTTAAACTGCGCGTTGTTCTGCATACCCTACAGAAGGGCGACTCCCCGGCCGCCGTTGCGGCCCTGTTTAATATCCCCTCATTCACAACCGTCGCCACCTGGGTCAGACTGTATCAGGAGAGCGGGGCCGATGCCCTGCATCAGGATAACCGGGGGAGATACAAAAGAGTGAAACGTCATCCCAGAACGGCAGAACAGACGAAGCCCCTGACCCCGGAGGAAATGCAGGAAGAGCTGCGTTATCTTCGGGCAGAAAACGCCTACCTGAAGGCCATGCAGGAGCATCTTCTGGAAAAAAAGCGCCAGGCTCAGGAGAAAAAACCCAAATAGTGCTGTCCCTGCGCGAAGAACACGCCCTGCCCGACCTGCTGCGGGCGGCGCAGCTGGCGAAGAGCACCCTGTATTACCGGCGTGCGCGGCAGGAGGTTGCCGATAAATATGCGCAGGTGAAGGGGCTTATTACCGCGTTTTTTCACCAGCACAACGGGTGCTACGGTTATCGTCGAATCCACTGCCTTATCCGTAAGGCGGGGTGGTCGCTCAGCCCGAAAACCGTTCGCAGGCTGATGCTGGAGCTTCGGCTCAAATCGCCCGTCCGGCAGAAGAAATACCGTTCTTACCGGGGTAACGCCGGTACTGCTGCGGAAAATGTTCTTCAGCGTGACTTTAAAGCCGCGGCCCCCTGCGAGAAGTGGGTGACCGACGTGACGGAGTTCAACGTAGCGGGCCAGAAACTTTATCTTTCCCCGGTACTGGACCTGTTCAACGGGGAAATCGTGGCGTGGGCAACGTCACGCCGCCCGGAGATGGAGCTGGTCAGCCGCATGCTGAAAAGGGCGTTCAGCCGCCTTGTAAGTAACCCAGCTTTAGTTCCACACACTTTTTGAGATTTCCGGTTTCTCAGCC
>NZ_JBJGXA010000052.1:0-11986 GCF_045107195.1 Erwinia sp. AnSW2-5 | reverse complement strand
GGTGTAGGGGGCGATCATCTTTTTCGATCGGCCCGTGCTGAAGGTGCGCACCACGGACCAGGTCCGCGTCACAAAGATGTATGGCTGATCATCTGGCATCAGGTCCGGTGCAGTGGTTTATTTAGCATATTGGGTCATCACCTAAACCATAGGTGCAGGCATAAGGGTCGGTCCATTGGTTGTCTTGATTATGGAAAAAATAGGTTGTTTCTTTATTACTGAACGTCACATAGCCAAAACCACTGGATTGCAGAATCCAACTCCCGGAATCACCATCTTCGAATTTGATCAGCCCGGTAGCCAGACAAGGAGAATAATACTCATGAAGAATATTCCCGCTTTCCTTTGACTCTTTGGCGAGATTAAAATAACGAATTAGCTGTTCTTTGGTTGGCCTGAATACTTTGCAGGCTATTTCTTCAGTTTTATCCTTACGACCTTCAGTATGTAATCCTATTTCTTTAACCACAAGTTCACTGACTACTCTAGCCTGAGCACTGACTGAAATAATCAAGAATAAGGATAAGGTGGCTATACATGTTTTTTTAAATTTTACCATTTTGCTGTACTGGCCTCTGTTTCGTTTTTTCTTCCGATATCAGGGTGGCGATGTATTTCATTCATCGGTACTTTTAGAGTGGTTGTTAATTCATTTATTAACCATTTTAGAGAATCATTTTGTTTATCATTGACTGGCTCATAAACAGGATGTGGGCTTCCATCGACTTTCTTTGCTTCTCCCACAATTTCTATCCCAATACTATCCACATTGCTCGGGAATCGATCCGGGTAGTTTTTCACTTTTTCTATCTGGTACACTTTGTCAGAATTTCTCCATGACTTTTCCAGTTCAGCCACTTTTTGAAAATCCGTCGGTTCGCATTTCTTGGTCAGATAACAGCGGGATTGTAATCGTCCCACATGCCAGGTGCTCTGGAATAGCGAAGCGGTCTGATAGATGGTGCCATCTCTGTCAATCAGGAAGTGAGCACCGGTAGCGCCTTTGGTTTGATAACTGTGAAAGGTACTGCTGGCTGTCGGCGCGTTAGTCTGATGCACAACAATGCCATTAACAGCGTCCATCTTTCCGCGCTCTATATTATTGAATATTTTCAGGATAATGCGTTCCGCATCAATAATCACCTTCGTCGATGTAAAGCATAATTATCTCCTTCCTTAGAAGCCTATCCAATTAGGCTATTTTACTTGCCATTTTGAACCTGGGCAGTGCTCAAAATCCTCACGTACTACGTGTACGCTCCGGTTTTTCCGCGCTGTCCGTGTCCAAACTGACCGCGACAATGACGCCTACTGGAATAGACTTAAAATCAGATAGTTGCGTTGGCTTTAATGTCATATCCCATGGAAACCGTGCCTGCCATTCCTCCCTCCGCATTTTGCACAACATAATCCATTTTCACCCGGGAGAACGATAATCCAACCTTTTCTCGTGGGCTGCGCATGGTGTCATAACCGAAAGGCTCAACCCGGGTAATGATGACCTCCTCTAAGGTCACCCGCAGATACTCCAGCGGAGAACCACCCGCCTTGCGAACGGTCAGTACGACTTCCGGTATGTGTTTGCCGCTAAGGCAGTACTGAAGAAAATTAGGGCTGGCTTTATCGAGACGATGATCGAAGTGCAGATCGCCTACGGTGGATTTTCCCGCACCACCACCGCTCCCTGAATGCATATTGGCAGGCTGACTGACAGCCCATTTCCAGCGTATAACCTCAATTTCACCTTTATGTGAAAAATCCTGTGATTCACCCTCAATACCGTTAAATTTAATGAAAATATCCTGAGCCATACATCATCCTTGTTTTGAGCGAAATTATAAAACTGATGGCTATTTATTTAACCTGAACCTATTAGTTGAATGATTAATAAATTTACTATTTACAGACAGGGAAAGGTACGGCCAATTGAATGCGGTTATAAATAGTAAAAAAATGATCCCTTATTTATTGCGGAGAAGGTCACTATTCTGTGATTCGCATGACTGTTGATAAACAGCCCACGGTCGTGGGCTGATAAAGAGATGGCATGGAATAGTATTAAGAGTGCTTTAATAACTCTCTTCTCGCTAATTCAGCAAAGAACCCACTGCGACTGGAAAAATCACCATGCATGCTGACGTAACTATCTATTCTTACTAATAAATTCTGCGGCAATGTCATATTTAACTTAATCGCTTTCCCTTCATATCTGGAGGTATCGATATCAACAAAACCCCAGATACCGCCCTGGCAGTCTTCATCATCTTTATGATCGTTTATCGTCTGGGCTACAGGTACATCTTTTCCCTGTTCGCTACGATAATCCAGATAGGTATCAATGGCCGCATGAGCATCAACAATCGCGTCATCAATGGTTTCACCTGCAAAGTAACATCCTGATAAATCAGGGACAAAACCGGAGTAGCTGCCGCTTTCTGCCTGATGTAAATAGACCGGATATTTCATCACTTTGCCTCTCTTAAAAGTGGCATGCACCAGCAAGCCGCTCAATCCTGATTTTTCGTACAGCGGCGAATGACGCTTCACCTTATGACACACCCACCTTCCCCAATCCTTCGCGGATCAGCAGCGCCTCCATCACGGTGCGCAGCTCCCGCAATGCATCCTCTGGCAACAATTCACTGCGTGCCAGCAGTTCACGAGCAGGAGATGCGGGCGGAGGGATGGGTTGCGCGGTGATCACCAGGCAGCCCGGCATCACCCGCACCGTCACGGGCGTATCGGTGGCAAAACCACACTCCTCCAGCCACAGGCCTTTCAGATTCAGCGACGGGCTGCGGGAATAATGATGCGTTAACCCGGTTTTCGCTTGCGCATGGCGGATGCTGACGTAGCCCACTTTCAGCATTCGCTGAATTTTGGATATAACGGGTCCTGACTTACAATCGTATTTAGCCATGATAACTATCCTTACTAGTTGTTGTGGTCAGCGGTGATAGCGGGTTGCCGCCCGTTATCACCGCGATTCATCAATAAAATCGTCCTGTATAAAAACACACTAATGCCTGCCACTAAAATAACCAAAAACGAATGATAAATCGCTGTAACAGGGGAAATAAAATGCGAGGAGGATTCCAGAACGGGGAAATTAAAAACCCAGAAGAAAATATAATAAAACTGGCAGCATCCCTCTATTATCGATTTCATTAACGCCGCATAAATTCGAACCTGTAAGTAAGGCTTACACGTTGCGTTTTTTCTCAACGCCATTCACTGGCCGTTGTCTGGTTTGGCCGAACAACGGAACCTTTATTCAGTTCGCTATCCGCTTCAGCATGCTATCCAGCACCGCGTCTTCATTATGCCTGCGCAGATACGCCGTGACCTCGCGCGCCCAGCCTTCGCCATTACCCAGCACGGCGCGACTGTACGCGGGAGCATAGAGATCGTGGCTGTCATACAGATTAATCAGCGTCTGATTCACGCCATCAATATTCACTGCCGGGTTCTTTTGCTGCTGGGCAGCCAGCGCACGCGTGATCTTCTCCTGATGCACCGGGTTCGCCGGGAAGGTTCTTTCCGCCAGCTCACTGAGGACCAGGAACTGCGGCGGGATGCCCTCTGCAATAGCCGCCTGCAAGCGGTAATGACCATCAAGAATGACAAACGAACCCAGCCCGGCAACGTAGCGCACCAGCACCGGCGGCAGCGCCCCTTCCCGGCTCTTTTTACGCCACCATTTCAACCGCCCGGTGTCGGGCTGGATGGCATAACGCGCCAGCAGCGGGTTTCCGCTCCACCACCAGTCAACCTGCGATACACGGGCCGGGGCCATCAGGTTCGGGATATCTTCACCAAACAACGACCAGCTAAACCCGATATTTCCGCTGCGGGCGGGCGCATAAAAACGCCAGCTCTCTACCGGATGCTGCTGCTTAAGGGAATAAGGTGCGACAGGTGCGGTGGGTAACATCGGGCGCAACAGCCAGCGGCCTGCGGATAACAGCGGAATGTCTGGCGTCAGAAGATGGCGGGCAAAATAGCGGCACCATTCGCCAATCCACGCCTCCGGCCCGGCACGACGAATCGACTCCAGCGCCTGCGAGGTGATGGGCGGTAATAACGTATGTGGGTCAGGATGCTCCGTGTTAAACACCAGCCACAGACCGGAATGGTCTTTTAGCATCGAAGCCCAGAATAGCGGAGTGCCGCGCAGTGACAGCGCCATACGACCATGATGACCGCTGTGCATTGCCAGGATGGGCGGCGTGGTGGGCGGCGGGTTGTGTAATTCCAGCCCCAGCCAGACGGTGTTGCGGTCGTGCAGGTCCTGCCACCAATACTGTGACATCCGATGCTCCTTGCGCCAGAGAGGGGGAAATTTTAGGGGAGTGCGGGGAAGATATTACACTCACACTTACATTTACACCTCTTAACAATTGATCTACTATTCGTAATGTTTGTTTTTTAAGCATCGACACAAAATCAAGAGACGTTACAGGGATGATACACAACACACCGACAGGGACGATCCGCGGCACAACACCGTTCATTTTTTCAGCTTTCACGCTTATCGCGCTGATGGCCTCTTCTCCCGCGTCTGCCGCCCCGGTCCCTCCATCTGAGCATCCTGCGGCTGAAAAGAACATGATCGACCGGACGCTTCAGTCTCAGCAGCAGCGACAAAGAGCGCTGGAAGAAACCCTGACACCGCCCACTCCGGACGTGCGCCTTTCGCCGCCTTCCTCCTCTTTTGGCCGCATTCACTTTGAGCCGGAAACACCCTGTTTTCAGATAGACCGGGTAAAACTGAGCGGTCAGGAAGCCCTGCCGCACTGGTTGCCGCTGCAGCGTCTCGCCCGTCAGGGTGAAGGCCACTGCCTCGGTGGGAAGGGCATTAATCAGCTGATGAGCACCCTGCAAAACCGCCTGATTGACCACGGCTATGTCACTTCCCGTGTATTAGCCCCGAATCAGGATCTGACCCGTGGCACCTTGTCGCTGGTGATCATGCCCGGCTACGTCCACGAGGTGAAACGCAGCCCCGACAGCGATCGCTGGCTGACCCTCTGGACCGCTTTCCCGGCTCATGCCGGCAACCTGCTCGACCTGCGTGATATCGAACAGGGGCTGGAAAACCTGCAGCGTCTGCCGACGGTGGAGGCCAATATGGAAGTGGCACCCGGCGAGCTGCCGGGCGAGAGCGATATCGTGGTGCAGTGGCAACAGCGCAAGATGTGGCGCCTGGGGGCCTCGCTGAATGACTCAGGTTCCGTTGCCACCGGGCGTTATCAGGGTGGCGCGACACTGTCGCTGGATAACCCCTTCTCCCTGAGCGATCTCTTTTATCTTTCCGGCACCCGCAGCCTCAAAACCGGCGACGATAAAGGCAGTAAAAACATCACCGCCCACTATTCGGTGCCTATTGGCTACTGGATGGCCAGCGCCACGGCCAGTGATTATGACTATCACCAGACGGTGGCGGGCCTGAATCAGGACTATCTCTACAGCGGCAAACGCAAAAACCTGGACGTCCAGCTCAGCCGGGTACTGCACCGCAGCGGCACGCAGAAGACGTCCGTCAGCGGGGACGTGCTGACCAGTGAATCGCGCAACTACATCGCCGATACCGAGCTCGATGTGCAGCATCGCAAGACCGCCGCCTGGCGGCTGGGGCTGTCCCATCGTCACTATATCGGGCAAAGCACGCTGGATGCGGGCATCAGCTATCAGCGCGGCACCCGCTGGTTTGGGGCGATCCCGGCACCGGAGGAGTACAGCGGCGCTGCCACAGCGATGAGCAAAATCGTCACCCTCAGCGCCGGTCTGGATATTCCCTTTGAGATCGTCGGCGAGTCATTCCGCTACAACGTGCAGTATCTGCGCCAGATGAGTTCAATGTCCCTGACGCCGCAGGATGAATTCTCCATCGGCGGACGCTGGACGGTGCGCGGCTTCGATGGCGAACGCAACCTGAGCGCCAGCCGTGGCTGGTTCGTGCGTAACGACCTCGCGTGGCGCACGCCGTTGCCGCAACAGGAGTTCTATCTGGGCGCGGATTACGGCGAAGTCGGCGGCAGCAGCAGCGCAGGCATGCTGATTGGTCAACATCTGGCCGGCGGGGTTACCGGCCTGCGCGGCACTATTTTGAATACCGGGTATGACGTCTTCGCGGGCGTGCCCTTCTCGAGACCTGACGGCTTTAAAACCAGCCCTTACACCCTGGGCTTTAGCCTGAACTGGAGTTACTGAGTCGTCACCTCACGGAATAACGGGTTTCCATTGATAAGTGGGATTTAAGGATGAATAAAAATCTGTATCGTATCGTGTTCAATAAAGCACGCGGTATGTTGGTCGTGGTGGCAGAAATCACCCGAAGCTGTCGTGCGGTAGCCTGCCCGGCGTCCGGCGCCGCAGGCGTGCAGCGTCAGTGCATTACTCGCCTGAATGCCCTCGCCTTCGGCCTGCTGCTGGCGCTGGGCGCCGTGCAACCGGCAACGGCCAATGTCGTGGCCGATAAGAGCGCGCCGCGTTCGCAGCAGCCGACCATTATCAGCAGCGCGAATGGGACAACTCAGGTCAATATCCAGACACCGAGCCAGGGCGGGGTCTCCCGCAACGTTTACAGCCAGTTCGACGTGAACAGCAAAGGCGTCATCCTCAACAACAGCCGCACCCATGCCTCAACCCAGATCGGCGGCATGGTGGACAGCAACCCGTGGCTGGCGCGCGGTGAAGCCAAAATCATCCTTAACGAAGTGAACTCGCGCAATCCGAGCCAGCTTAACGGCTATATCGAAGTGGCGGGCAAAAAGGCCCAGGTGGTGATCGCCAATCCGTCGGGCATCACCTGCGACGGCTGCGGCTTTATCAACGCCAACCGCGCCACCCTGACCACCGGCCAGGCGCAACTGAACAACGGCAACCTGACCGGCTACGACGTCAGTAAGGGCGATATCGTTATTCAGGGCAAAGGAATGGATACCTCCCGCCAGGATTACACCGACATTATCGCCCGTTCGGTGAAAGTGAACGCCGGACTCTGGGCCAATGACCTGAAGGTCACCGCCGGGGCCAGCACCGTTGATGCCGCCCATGAAAAGATCGTGGCCAAAACCGGCGATGCGGCGACGCGTCCTAAGCTTGCCGTGGATGTCGCCAGCCTTGGCGGGATGTATGCGGGAAAAATCCGCCTTACCGGAAGCGAAGCGGGCGTCGGCGTGCGTAACGCCGGGAATATCGGAGCCCAGGCCGGAATGGTGGTGGTCACCGCCGATGGGCAGATTGACAACAGCGGCAACCTGAACAGCGCGGGCGATATGAGGCTTACCGCAGGCAGCGTCAGAAATAGCGGAAAACTCTACTCCGGCGGGAGCGTGGAGGTGAACAGCCGGGGCGAAATCGAACACAGCGGCACCCTCGCCACCGCCGATAATCTGACCCTGCGTGGAAGCCGCATCACCGCGACCGCACAAAGCACCCTTGCCGCCGGTATCGATAAAGATGGGCGGGCAGGCAAACACGGCAACGTCACCCTTTCCAGCCACGGTCGCCTGACCCTGCAGGGACAAAATATTGCCGGCGGCACCCTGACCGCCAACGCTCAGGGGATTGATGCCAGCGGCAGCCGGACGGCAACAGGCAATACCGTCCTGGACGCCGGTGATGGCGATCTGGATCTCAGCCTGGCCAGCGTGGACGCCACCGGCAAGCTTGAGGCCCGCAGCACTGGCCGCCTGCTGAACGACGGCGGCACCCTGAGTGGCAAAGAAGTGGACCTCAACGCCCGCAGCATCACTAACCGCGAGGGCAACCTTGTCGCCGGGCAGCGGATGGACATCACGGCGGATACGGTCAGCGGCGATGGAAAAATCCTCTCCGAAGGCGATCTGACCCTCAGCCTGCAACAGGGCCTGACCAACCAGAGCCTGCTGCTGGCGAATGGCAACCTGACGCTGACCAGCGGCGGTACCGTGGACAACCAGGGCAAACTGCTGGCAGGTAAAAAGCTGACGCTGCAGGCCGCCAGCGCCACTAATGCCCGGGACGCGGAGCTGGGAGGCGGTGAATCCCATCTCTCACTGGGCGATGCCCTGGTCAACCGGGGCCTGATCGACGGCACCCTGACCCATATTGACACCGGCACCCTCACCAACCTCGGCTCCGGGCGTATTTACGGCGACCATGTCGCGATTAAGGCGAACACCCTGGACAACGGGGCAGAAAACGGCGTGGCCGCGACCCTGGCCGCCCGCGATCGGCTGGATATCGCTGCCGGGACGCTGAACAACACCGGCCACGGCCTGATCTACAGCGCGGGTGCGATGGGCATTGGCGGTAGCCTGGACACAAACCTGAACGCCACCGGGCGCGGCGGGGTGTTGACCAATCGCGGGGCGACCCTCGAGTCGGGCGGCGATATGCGCCTTGATATGGCGACTATCCATAACCTGAACAACCGTCTGGTGACGGACGTGGTGGTGACAGGGACCAGCCAGCACCATGAAGCCGTGCTGAGCGGCAAAACTCAGCGCTACGACTGGAGCCAGGTTAATACCAGTAAGAAAAATAAGTACGGCGTTCACACGGCGAAAATGCCGGACGGCAGCAGCAGCGATAAATTCTACGAATACAACTACACCCGCACCGTCCAGGAAACGCGTGTGATTGAGAGCGATCCGGGGAAAATTCTCTCCGGCGGCAACCTCACCATTAACAGCGACCAGATGAATAACCTGGACAGCCAGGTCATCGCCGCGAAAGTGCTGGGTGGGGTGATTAGCCTGCTCAATAATGATGCCACCAGTGGGGTGAAAATCATCACCGACATCGGCAGCCAGACCCGCTGGTATGCGAAGAAAAAGAAAAAGAAACTGGGCGGTACCAAAACCTCGCAGGGGAAAGAGTCCAACAGCTACCGTCCCTCTCCGGTGACCCAGGCTATCTCCCTCAGTACGATGGCATGGGAAGACAATAACCCGGCCCAGGGCGGCAGCGGTCGCCCGGTGGCGCTGCCCGCAGGCCAGATCTGGGAAAGCGCAAAGAACAGCAACGGCGAGGTGGTGCGCACCGGCGTCGGGGACACCCGCGTTCCCTCCGGCAGCCTGTATACGGTTCACGCCTCCACGAGCAGCCACTACCTGGTGGAGACCGATCCGCGCTTTACCCATGAGCGTACCTGGCTTGGCTCCGACTATATGCAGAATGCCCTGTCACCGAACGGGGATACGATCCTTAAACGCCTCGGCGACGGCTTCTATGAACAGCAGCTGATCCGCAACCAGGTCACCAGCCTGACCGGCCAGCGCTATCTCAGCGGCTTCGACGATGATAATGCCCAGTACAAAGCCCTGATGGATGCCGGTGTCGCCTTTACCCGTGAGCACCGCCTTACCGCGGGCGTGGCGCTCAGCGCGGAACAGATGGCCCTGCTGACATCAGATATGGTGTGGATGGTGGAGCAGACCGTTCAGCTCCCGGACGGCAGCAGCCAGCGCGTGCTGGTTCCGCAGGTGTATGTGCGGGTGAAAGAGGGCGACGTGGATGGCAACGGCTCCCTGATGGCGGGCAACCGCGTGGCATTGCAGACCGCAGGCGACCTCAACAACAGCGGCACCCTCGCCGGGCGCGAGATTGCCGCCATCGCGGCGAACAACGTCACTAACAGCGGACTGATCCGCGGCGGCACTATCGATATCGCCACCCTCACCGATTTCAACAACATCGGCGGCACACTGCTGGCGGACGACGCCCTGCAGGTCACTGCCGGACGCAACCTGAACAGTACCAGCACCCTGAGCGGCGATGACAGCAACCGCAGCCTGGATCGCACCGCCGGGATTTACGTCCAGAATGACAGCGGCAAACTGGTCCTGCAGGGCGTGAACGACATCAACCTTAACGCCACGCTGGTGGGCAATAACGGCAAAGAGAGCACCACCGTGCTGACCGCCGGGCACAATATTAACCTCGGCACGATCGCCACCACCCACAGCGAACGCGGCGACTGGGGCGGCGATAATTATCGTGACCTCACCCAGCGCAGCGACGTCGGCAGCCAGATTTCCGGTAACGGCAGCGTGCAGCTGTCGGCAGACAATGACCTGAACGCCCTTGCGGCCTCGGTCAATGCTGCCGACGCCCTGAGCGCGGTGGCCGGGAACGAGATGAATATCCTGGCCGGGGAGTCCGCGTATCATCTGACCGAACACAGCAGGCAGACCAGCAAAGGCTTCCTCTCCGGCCGCTCGCTGGAGACCCACGATGAGATCGATGCCACCCGGGCAACGGCCAGCAACTTTACAGGCGACAGCGTGACCCTGCTGGCAGGTAACAATCTGACGGTACGCGGCAGCAACGTGGCGGGCGAAAACGACGTCCGCCTGGCGGCGGGCAATAACCTGACCCTCGACACCGCCGAAGAGCAACGTCAGGAAAACCATCTTATCAAAGAGAGCAAATCCGGCCTGATGGGGACCGGCGGTATCGGCTTCTCCATCGGTCGTCAGAGCGTCAAAACCACCGACGACGGCGGGAGCACCAGCCACGCCATCAGCACCGTCGGCAGCAGCGCGGGCAGCCTCAGCCTTGAAGCAGGCAACGACCTCTCCGCCCGCAGCGCCGAGCTGATTGCCGCGAAGGATATGAGCCTGGCGGGCAAAAACGTCTCGATCACCGCCGCCAGCGACAGCAGCGCGCAGACTCACAGGGTTGAGCAGAAACAGAGCGGCTTTACCCTCGCCCTCTCCGGTGCCGTCGGCAGCGCGCTCAATACCGCCGTCGAGACCGCCAACCAGGCGCAGGAAACCGAAGACAGCCGCATCGCCGCCCTGCAGCAGACCAAAGCGGCACTCTCCGGTGTGCAGGCCGCTCAGGCCGCGAGCCTGGCCAGCGCCCAGTCCGGCACGCCGGGCGCATCAGACAATACGGTCGGTATCAGCCTCTCTTACGGTGCTCAGTCGTCGACCTCCACCCGGCACAGCGAGCAGGTCACCGCCCGCGGCGGCAGCCTGACCGCCGGGGATAACGTGAAAATCACCGCTAACGGCAGCGGCACCGACGGCGATATCCTCCTCCAGGGCACCACCGTGCAGGCCGGGAAAAACGTCGACCTGACGGCCAGCCGCGATATCAGTCTGCTCTCCGCGCAGAACACCTCCCTGCTGACCGGCAGTAACAAGAGCAGCGGCGGCAGCGTCGGGGTCGGTCTCGGCGCTGGCTCCGGCGGGTTCGGCCTCAGCGTCTCCGCCAGCCTCAATCAGGGCAAAGGCCACGAAAGCGGCAACGGCACCACCCATACGGAGACCCTGGTTAACGCCGGGCAGGCGGTGAACCTGGTCAGCGGCCGCGACACCACCCTGACGGGCGCGCAGGTCAGCGGCGAGACGGTCAAAGCAGACGTCGCCCGCAACCTGACGATGACCAGCGAGCAGGACAGCGACCTTTACGACTCGAAGCAGCAGAACGCCAGCGTCGGCGGCAGCTTTACCTTCGGCTCCATGACCGGCTCCGCCAGCGTCAACCTCAGCCGTGACAAAATGCACAGCAACTACGACAGCGTGGTTGAGCAGACCGGCATCTTCGCGGGCAAAGGCGGCTTTGACGTCACCGTCGGTGAACACACACAGCTTAACGGCGCGGTTATCGGCTCCACCGCCACCGCAGACAGCAACAGGCTCGACACCGGCACCCTCGGCTTCAGCGATATCCACAACCGGGCCGACTATAAGGTCGAACACCAGAGTATCGGCCTGAGCACCGGGGGCAGCATCGGCGGCCAGGCCATCGGCAACATGGCCAACACCCTGCTGGCGGGCGTCAACAAAGACGGCCACGACAGCGGCACCGCGAAAGCCGCCGTCAGCGACGGCACCCTGGTCATCCGCGACCAGGATAAACAAACTCAGGACGTGGCGAACCTCAGCCGCGACGCGGAGAACGCCAACGGCAGCATCAGCCAGATATTCGACAAAGAGAAAGAGCAGAAGCGCATTCAGCAGGCGCAGCTGATTGGTGAAATCAGCAC
>NZ_JBJGXA010000051.1:0-46181 GCF_045107195.1 Erwinia sp. AnSW2-5 | reverse complement strand
GGGCATGCCCGACCCGCAGCCGTATAAT
The DNA here is from genome assembly GCF_045107195.1 of Erwinia sp. AnSW2-5. Classification (NCBI taxonomy): domain Bacteria; kingdom Pseudomonadati; phylum Pseudomonadota; class Gammaproteobacteria; order Enterobacterales; family Erwiniaceae; genus Erwinia; species Erwinia sp. AnSW2-5. The sequence continues at coordinate 46,153 of NZ_JBJGXA010000051.1, read as the reverse complement.
CAACACTATCAAGGAGAGCACATGTCTCGCGAAATCAGTACGGAAAACGCACCCGCCGCTATCGGCCCTTATGTTCAGGGTGTGGACCTCGGCAGCATGATCTTCACGTCAGGCCAGATCCCGGTCGATCCTAAAACCGGTGCTGTGGCGGACGATATTGCCGCGCAGGCACGCCAGTCGCTGGAAAATGTGAAAGCGATTGTTGAGGCCGCAGGTTTGAAAGTGGGTGATATCGTCAAAACCACCGTGTTCGTGAAAGATCTGAATGACTTCGCCACGGTGAATGCCACCTACGAAGCCTTCTTCACAGAGCACCAGGCCAGCTTCCCGGCGCGTTCATGTGTGGAAGTGGCCCGCCTGCCAAAAGATGTGAACATCGAAATCGAAGCGATCGCAGTACGTCGTTAATCGATCGTGATGAACCGTTTTGCGGGTCGATCGCCGATCGACCCGCTGTTATTTCCCATAACGTAATAATTTCTCCACCGGATACACCAGCGCGATCACCACTTCATCCTGCGTGAGCGCCGCCTGATCCAGCCGTTGATGCATCTTCGCCACTTCGCGTGCGCCAAAGGTCTGTTCCTTTTCCATAGCATCCAGCAGTGACAATCCTATCTGAGTGATCTCCGCCACCTGCCCCGCCACCGGCAGCAGCGGCCGTAACTGCGGGTTCTGCGCCAGCACCGGTTCCACCAGCGGAATATTGTGCTGCCACAGCAGAAGCTGACGGCGAACCGCCTGCGCCGCCTGACGATCGCCGCGATTGGCAATCAGCGCGTCTACCTGCTGATCCAGCTCACGGACTTTGTTACTTTCGGATGGAAGCACATCGGCCAGCCGGTTCAACGGTTCCGCCTGCGTGTAATGCCCGGCCTGATATTTCAGATGCTGACGGGTATAGAACTGCGCAGGCTCCAGCGCTTCAGCGAAGATTTGCAGCGGCACCGTGTCGCTACTGTTCGCCAGACGCATCATCTGGAGCTGCGTTTCCGCGTGCTGTTGCAGGCCCACCGAAACGGCAGACCAGCTATCGACGGCCGCCAGGCGCTGATACATATTCTTTTCATCCGTCACGTCAGAAGCCGACCACAGCCGCTCTGCCACCACAAATGCCCGGGGCCACAAACGGACGTCGATAACGTTCTCATCGACGATTTCGCTCCACAGCGCCGCTTCCCCGCCCAGCAGATTATTTCTCAACTGTGCGTCATCCGGCAGTACCGGTTTCATGCCCTGCGGTGGCTGCGGCAGCCTGCTGCCCACCGTGGGATAGCGCACGTTACCGATGCGCCAGTAGCCGCTCATCTTGTCGCCCGCCAGGGTCAGCACCGGACGAAGTTCGCCCATCCAGCTGTCGACCCGGAAAGTGAACTGGGTAGGAGACAGCCAGCGCATCTCCCGCACCATGCGCCGCGAGCGCCCTTCAAAGTCAATAAACCCACGCCATCCGCCAGCGGCATCAATCAGCGTAAAACTGCCCGTTAGCGGCTTGCCCTTCAGGCGTGGCAGCGTAAATTGCCAGCTCTGCGCCGTTTCGCCTTCTTTGATCCGGTCGGCATCGTTCAGCCCCTGCGGCCAGACTTCATTACGATAATGGAACGCCGCAGGCTGGGCCTGATCGACATAGAAGCCGGTCGACAGGATGCCGCGATAGTTGTTTTTTGCCACTTCGCCCAGCGCATCCGGCCCGCGCCAGGACTGGATCACAATGCTGCGCGGCAGATCGGGATGATAGATTTCATCCCAGCCGATCATCTGCCGCTGGTGTTTTTCCAGGATCTTCTCCACCCGCTGATTGAAATACGCCTGCAACGCGTGGCTGTCTTTCAGCCCTTTCTGCTGCATAAACTGGCGGATCGCCTCAGAGTGTTCCCACTGGCTGGCATCCACTTCATCGCCACCAATATGCAGATAAGGATCGGGGAAGATAGCCGCCACCTCGCCCACCAGCGTATCGATAAACTGATAAACCTGTTCGCGCGACGGATCGAGCAGGGGTTTAAATACGCCCCAGCCACGTTCCATTTGATAAGGCCCCGGTGCCGCTATCAGTTCCGGCATCGCCACCGCCAGTGCGGATGCATGCCCTGGGAAGTCAATTTCCGGCACCACGCGCACGCCACGACGGGTGGCATAGCTGACGATATCGCGCATCTGCTGCGGGCTGTACCACAGTCCGTCGCTGGCTTTTTCCTGCAACTGCGGGAAATGGCTGGAACCAAAACGCCAGCCCTGGTCGTCGGTCAGGTGCCAGTGGAAGACGTTCATGCGCGCGGCGGCGATGCCATCAATCTGGCGCTTCAGCGTCTCAATGGGCATAAAGTGGCGGGCAGAGTCAATCAGGATCCCGCGCCACGGGAAGCGCGGATGGTCGTTAATCGTCACCAGTGGCACCGTGCTGTTGTGCACCAGTTGCAGCAGTGTTTCCATGCCGCGCATCGCGCCAAAACGGGTGGCCGCATCCAGCGTGATACCGTCAGCGCTGACCACCAGCCGGTAGCTCTCATCACTGTCCGGCTGGGGGATGGCGTCAACCTGTCGGGCGATACGGATTTGTAACGATGTGGCACTGGCAGAAATCGGCAGGTCAGGGTTGCCAGTCTGGCGCGCCAGGCGTTGCTGCCAGCGCGGAAGCGCCTCGTGCAGGTTATCGCCTTCGACCTGAATCGCCAGCGGCGTGGTCAGGGCCAGATTTCCCCCACCTTCAGGCTGCTCCACCTGCTGCGGCCAGGGCATCAGTGGCAGCGTCCCTGCCGGGTCGGCCACCACAGTGAATGGCAGGAACAGGGAACAGGCAAGCAGCAGCGGGCACAGTGACCATGACATATCAGAACATCCTTTTTTTGTGATGACCTCTTAAAACATAATTCGCGTGTTACATCAAGTTACATCCCATGAAACGAGATCCATGAGGTGCAGGAGCGCCTGTCTTTCTGACGCTATCTGAGGCGATGGTGTGGGGGTAAATCAGGAGAACAGCGCGGCCAGATCGTCCTGACTGAAGCTGGACGGTTCACTCAACTCATCGTCAAGGATCTCTCCGGCCAGTTCCGCTTTTTGCTGCTGCATCGCGACGATCTTCTCTTCGATGGTATCCGCCGCGATCAGCTTATACACAAAGACCGGTTTGTCCTGCCCGAGGCGATAGGCGCGATCGGTCGCCTGATTTTCAGCGGCCGGGTTCCACCAGGGATCGTAGTGGATCACGGTGTCTGCCGCCGTCAGATTCAGCCCAACGCCACCCGCTTTCAGGCTGATCAGAAACACCGGTACTTCACCCTGCTGAAAACGCCGTACCGGCTCGGTGCGGTCACGGGTGCTGCCCGTCAGGGTGACATAAGGAATACGTGCTTTCTGCAACTCTTCCGCGATGATGCCCAGCATGGTGGTGAACTGCGAGAAGATCAGGATACGCCGATCTTCTGCCAGCAGGTCATGCAGCATCTCGCGCAGCAGCGCCAGCTTGGCAGAATGTTTCACCCGCTCGGCGCGCGGATCGGACAACAGGCGCGGATCGCAGCAGATCTGGCGCAGTTTTAGCAACGCATCCAGCACCAGCAGATGGCTGCGGCCCGGTCCCTGCTGCTGCATCGCTAACTGTACGCGGTCCTGCATCGCGGCGCGTACCTGGTCGTACAGGTCTCGCTGCGCACCGTCCAGCGGCACGCTGCGCACAATGGTATTTTTCGGCGGCAGCTCTTTGGCCACCTCCTGCTTGCGGCGGCGCAGCATAAATGGCCGCACGCGCTTCGCCAGCAGCTCACGCCTGACTTTATCGCCGTTGCGCTCCACCGGAATACGCCAGTTCTGGGTGAAGTCGCGTTCGCTGCCGAGGAAGCCCGGCAGCAGAAAATCAAACTGCGACCACAGCTCTCCGAGGTGATTTTCCAGCGGTGTCCCGGTCAGGCAGAGACGATGCCGCGTCTTCAGGGTGCGGATCACCGAGGCCGCGCGTGAGGCGCTGTTCTTCACATACTGCGCTTCATCGAGGATCAGCAGGTGATAATAGTGCGCCACCAGCTGCGGCTGATCGCGCCACAAAAGTGAATAGGTGGTGATCACCACATCGTACTGTTCCATCTGATCGTAAAAGTCTTTGCGCTGCGGCCCGGTCAGTGCCAGCACCCGCAGGCCCGGCGCAAAGCGCCGTGCTTCACAGCACCAGTTATGGACCAGCGTGGTCGGCACCACGATCAGTGCAGGCCGGTCCAGGCGCCCCGCTTCTTTCTCCAGCAGCAGGTGGGCCAGCGTCTGAATGGTTTTTCCCAGCCCCATATCATCGGCCAGCACGCCCGCCAGCTGATGCTGACGCAGGAACTGCATCCAGTTAACCCCCTGCTGCTGATAGTCGCGCAGCGTGGCCCGCAAACCAACAGGTGGGTCAATAGCCTGCACACCGCTGTGCCCGTTCAATCGTTCTGCCAGCTGATGAACGGCGTTATCACCGTCAAATACCCAGCGGTTACGATCGCCGGACTCACTGAGACGCCCGATATCCCAGGCGGCCAGCCGCAGCGGTTGGTGTGCGCCAAACAGGTCAATCAGATTGCCCACCAGCGGCTTAAGCTGGCCTGCGCGGAACAGCAATCGCTGATTCTTATCGTCACGTAGCTCAATTTGCTCGTCGTCATCGATCAGGCGCAGATTGCCGGACATCCAGCGACGGTCGTGCTCAAACAGCTTCGCCAGCAGCGGTTCCAGACGCACGCGACGGCGGCCAATCTTCATCGCCAGCTCAAGATCGAACCAGCCGTCCTCGCCCTGTATTGCGCGCCCTTCAATGGCATCAACGTCGGAGACATTCCAGGTGAAATCATCATCCATGCTGATGCGCCAGCCGCGTTTGCGCAGCGCAGGCAGGCCTTTTTTAATGAAATTACGCCACTGCGGCGGCGATGCCGGGGCGAAGATCGCCGGGGGTAACGGAGCTGGCGTATAAATATGCCCGGCGGGGATGGCATTCAGCCCGACCGTGTCAATCTGCGCCAGCCAGGACTGCTCCTCTTCCGTGTGACGCTGAACGTGGTAACGCAGGCCATTGCGATCGGTAAAACTCTCCGCCCGGCTGCCTGCATCAACGTTCACGCCCGCGTAGTCAAAGCTGACGGAGGCAAAATCGAGGCGCTTCTGGCGATGACCATAATGACCATAGCCGCTGATAAATTTGGCGCGTGATTGCAGTTGCAGTATCGGGACCGGGATCGCTTCGATGGTTTTGAGTGCCACTGCCGATTTCGGCTGGCGGGGTTGCAGGTTCGCCAGCATCAACGCCGCAACATGCTTACAGTTATTTTTTACGGCACAGCTGCACTCCCCACTGGCAAGCAACTTGCCCTGGGGACGACTGAAATGCACGATCACGCTGAAAGGTTCCGCTTTACGTCCCGGCACTTCACCGGTCAGCAAATTATTTTGCCACTGCAGATTCTGTACGCTGGCGACCCGATCGCGCGCCCGGGCAACGGTACGCGCACCGAGCCAGCGAATGACCTGTTTTTCGTTATAAGCGACAGACGACATCGGACAGTATCCCTGAAAGACCAGAGCAAAATGGATTTAGCTCTACGGCAACCGGCAATAGTAGTGATTCCCTTGGGTTGAATGCAACCATCACAGCACACCTTGGTGGCAAAAATATCGTATAACCACACAAAACCAGCGCCGACGTTGACCATCGCTTATCTTTGCTTCGCTGCTGTCAGATCTTTGCCTCAGGTCAATAAAACGTCGTTTAAATCTGAACACAACACTATATATAGCGTTTACTATAGCCATCAAAACCTACATATAGATTTTCTTCATTCAGGAGAGCAGCGGTGGCAACTCAGGTAATCAAGCGGGACGGCTGTCAGGTCGCCTTCGATCCAGCGCGTATTGAGGCGGCAATTCGCGCCGCCGCACTGGCAGCGAAAATTAACGATGACGATTACTGCGCCACCGCTGCCAGTCAGATTAGTGCCCTGCTCACCGCCCGCACCCGCGTCGATATCGCTGAAGTCCAGCGCGCGGTTGAGAACCAGTTGATGGCAGGCCGTTATCCGCAGCTGGCGCGCAGCTATATTGAGTATCGCCACGATCGCGATGTTGCCCGCGAGCTGCGTGGTCGGTTAAATCATGAAATTCGCGGTCTGATTGAACAGAGCAACCCGGCACTGCTGAATGAAAATGCCAATAAAGACAGCAAAGTGATCCCCACTCAGCGCGATCTACTGGCCGGTATTGTTGCCAAACACTATGCACGCCAGCATATGCTGCCACGCGATGTGGTTAGCGCGCACGAACGCGGCGAGATCCACTATCACGATCTCGACTACTCGCCGTTCTTCCCGATGTTTAACTGCATGCTGATTGACCTGCGCGGCATGCTGACGCACGGTTTCAAAATGGGGAATGCCGAGATCGAACCCCCCAAGTCGATCTCTACCGCCACGGCCGTGACCGCACAGATCATCGCTCAGGTCGCCAGCCATATTTATGGCGGCACGACCATTAACCGCATCGATGAAGTACTGGCACCGTTTGTGGAGGCCAGCCTGGTGAAACATCGGGCCACCGCGCAGCAATGGCAGGTGGCGGATGTCGAGGCGTATGCCCATTCGCGCACTGAGAAAGAGTGCTACGACGCGTTCCAGTCACTGGAATATGAAGTGAATACGCTGCATACCGCTAACGGCCAGACGCCGTTTGTCACCTTTGGGTTTGGCCTTGGCACCAGCTGGGCGGCGCGCCTGGTCCAGCAGTCAATTTTGCGTAACCGTATTGCCGGGCTGGGGAAAAATCATAAAACGGCGGTGTTCCCAAAACTGGTGTTTGCTATCAAAGCCGGGCTGAATCATGCCGCAGGCGAACCCAACTACGATATCAAACAGCTGGCGCTGGAGTGCGCCAGCAAGCGCATGTATCCCGATATTCTCAACTACGATCAGGTGGTAAAAGTCACTGGATCCTTTAAAACCCCGATGGGCTGCCGCAGCTTCCTGGGCGTGTATGAAGAGAACGGCGAGCAGATCCACGATGGCCGCAATAATATCGGCGTGATCAGCCTTAACCTGCCGCGTATTGCGCTGGAGACACAGGGTGATGAAAGCCGCTTCTGGGCGCTGCTCGACCAGCGCCTGCTGCTGGCGAAGAAAGCCCTGATGACGCGTATCGCCCGGCTGGAAAATGTGAAGGCGCGCGTGGCACCGATCCTCTACATGGAAGGAGCGTGCGGGGTGCGCCTGAAAGCCGATGAGTCGGTGGCATCTATATTCCGTCATGGCAGAGCATCGATTTCGCTGGGCTATATTGGCATTCACGAAACGCTGAATGCCCTGAGCGGCGGCAGCGTGCATCCTTATGATGATGAAAAATTGCGCGCCAAAGGGCTGGAGATTGTTGCCCGGCTTCGCGCCGCCGTCGAGGCATGGAAAGAGGAAACGGACTACGGCTTCAGTTTGTACAGCACGCCAAGCGAGAACCTGTGTGACCGTTTCTGCCGCCTCGATGCCGCCGAGTTCGGCGTGGTGCCGGGCGTCACCGATAAGGGCTATTACACCAACAGCTTCCACCTCGACGTGGAGAAGAAGGTCAATCCGTACGATAAAATCGACTTCGAAGCCGGTTATCCACCGTTAGCGAATGGCGGTTTTATCTGTTACGGCGAATACCCCAATATTCAGCACAACCTTAAGGCGCTGGAAGACGTCTGGGATTACAGCTACAGCCGGGTGCCTTACTACGGCACCAATACGCCTATCGACGAGTGCTATGAGTGCGGTTTTACCGGCGAGTTTGAGTGTACCAGCAAAGGCTTTACCTGCCCGAAATGCGGTAACCATGACAGTACCCGCGTCTCGGTGACGCGCCGGGTGTGCGGCTATCTCGGCAGTCCTGATGCCCGGCCGTTTAACGCCGGGAAGCAGGAGGAGGTTAAACGCCGGGTGAAACATCTGGGTAACGGTCAGCTGGGGTGAATATCCATCAGTATTACCCGGTGGATATCGTCAACGGTCCCGGCACGCGCTGCACGCTGTTTGTCGCGGGCTGCGTGCATGAATGCCCCGGCTGCTATAACAAAAGCACCTGGCGGCTGAACTCCGGGTTACCGTTCACCATTGAGATGGAAGAGCAGTTGATCGCCGACCTCACCGATACGCGCATTCCGCGCCAGGGGTTGTCGCTGTCCGGTGGCGATCCGTTGCACCCGGCCAATCTGGCGGATGTCGGGCGGCTGGTACGTCGGGTCCGGCGTGAGTGTGCTGGCAAAGATATCTGGATGTGGACAGGTTACCGCCTGGAAGAGCTGAGCACAGCGCAGCAGCAGGTGGTTGCCCACGTGAATGTGCTGATAGACGGGAAATATATTCAGGATTTGCGCGACCCGGCGCTGCTGTGGCGCGGCAGCAGCAACCAGGTGATCCATCAACTGCGCTGAGGATTAATACGTCATACAGGCGGCATTAAGGATACCGACGCAGGTCGAGACGCCCCCCAGGAACAATCCGGCCGCAGTATGACTGTCCTCAATACGGCGGCTGATATCCCGCATAAAGAGGCGTACGGCAGTAAATACCAACAGCTGCACCACCAGCGCTACCGCGCCCCATACCAGATAGTCCAGCAGGTTGACGGAGTTAATCGCCACGCTGGCCAGTGGAATGATGTAGCCCAACAACGCACCAATAAAGCCCGAGGTAGCCGCCAGGTTATTCTCTTTAATCAGGCGCCATTCGTTATGTGGCGTGATGCGGGTATAGACAAACAGAAATACCAGAACCAGCACGCCGCTGGTGAGAAAATAAGAAGCAAAAGCGAGTAACGCGTACAGAGTAGCCATTGTTGTTCCTTAACAGGGAGGAGTGATGATGGGCGCCATCATAGAGCGCCGGGAGCGGGAGTCTGTAGCGTCTTTACCGGACTTTGCGTTACAGTACGTCATTCCTGCCGACCTGAGAAAGACGATGAGCTCAGCTGTGCCTGCCGACTGGCGCCTCTATATTCTGCGTACCGCGAACGGCATGCTGTATACCGGCATTACTAATGATGTAGCGAGACGCCTTGCCCAGCACCAAAGCGGGAAAGGCGCGAAAGCACTGCGTGGCAAAGGGCCGCTGGAGTTGCTGTTCCACTGTGAGGCGGGAGATCGCTCACTGGCATCGAAGCTGGAATATCAGGTGAAACAACTGAAAAAAACACAGAAGATCAGGCTGGTAGAACACCAGCCTGTATCGCTCGCTCAGTGGCTTGCTGCCCTCAGAAACGATTAAAGGGCGCCGAGAACTCGATGCGACCTTCAACACCATCAAAGGCATCATCCGCCAGCTTATACACCTGAAACGTCGTCTCGGTGCCTTCCCAGCGGCAGTGCAGTTGGTGGCGTGCAGCAGGTTCAAAGCCATAAGGACCGAAGAAAGCGGGATCACCCAGCACGACTACGGCGGCATAGCCGAACTCATTCAGCGTATCCAGCCCTTCGTAAATCAACTGTTTACCCAGCCCCTGCTGACGCACGCTTTCATCAACCGCCAGCGGCGCTAACCCCACCCACTGCCGATCTTCTTCGTTGAGCGTGACCGGGCTGAAGGCCGCATAGCCCAGCACCTGACCATCGTCATCGGTCGCAACGACACCAAGGGTTAATAACCCGTCTTCCCGAAGTTGCTGCACCAGTTCCGCTTCCGCAGAGGTGGGGAAACTACGGCGCAGCAGGCTGTCGATGCTTGCCGCATCGATGCCAATTTCTGAACGAATTAACATGGCGCACCTGCGCGATCCGCCGGGGGAATCGCGTCCTCTTTCATTCCGGCCTCAATAAAATCAGCCAGTTGCATAAGCCCGATGCGTAACGGCGCTGGCATGGAGTCCAGATCAATCGCATCCATCATATTTTTGACCTCCAGACCCAGTTCCGTATCACCTTCAATCAGCAAACGGCGCTGGAAAAACAGGGTGTCCGGATCCTGTCTGCGGGCAGCGATCAATGCTAAATCATTGGCATTGCCGCGAAACCAGACATCAGCTTCGTCACGGTCGGCGACCCGAAGTTGTCCCTGTTCCAGCGTGACTGACCAGCGCAGTTCGAGGTCGTTGACCTCAATTCCCAGCCAGCGCCCTTCCAGAAAGTCCAGCTCACCTTCAGCCAGCGCCTGCTGAAACTGCCAGCGTAACAGCGCCTGTAATAACGGCTTCTTCACTGCAAACGGGGTAAACCGCAACGGGAAACGCAGTAATTGCGGACCGTGACGGACACAGCGGCTGCGTAGCGGGTTCAACACCATTATCACTCCTTACGAATAAATTTCAGCTATTTTGCCACAGCAGCAAAAAGCGTCTGACGGTTGGATCAACAAAGTGTGCGAACTCCATGAGTTTTATCAGGGAATACGAACACCATCAATACGCCATTAGCTGCCTTAAATCAAAATTTGTCTCGGCCTTCCTCACTAAACTCTTCAACTCTTCTGATTAGTTGGATCGCTTATTATGGAACTTCTCTGCCCGGCCGGAAATCTTCCGGCACTGAAGGCCGCCATCGAGAATGGTGCCGACGCGGTGTATATCGGCCTGAAAGATGAGACCAATGCCCGCCATTTTGCAGGGCTGAACTTCACGGATAAACGCCTGCAGGAAGCCGCACATTACGCGCATCAGCGTAAACGCAAACTCCATGTGGCCATTAACACCTTTGCTCATCCCGATGGCTACGAACGCTGGCAGCGTGCGGTGGATATGGCCGCAAATGCAGGTGCCGATGCCTTAATCCTGGCAGATATTGCCATGCTGGCCTATGCCGCTAACAAATATCCCCATATTGAACGCCATGTTTCGGTACAGGCGTCTGCGACTAATGCCGCTGCCGTGCGTTTTTATCAGCGTAACTTTGATGTTGCCCGCGTAGTATTGCCGCGAGTGCTATCGATGCATCAGGTGCGCCAACTGGCACGTGATACCACGGTTCCGCTCGAAGTGTTCGCTTTTGGCAGCCTGTGCATTATGGCGGAAGGACGGTGTTATCTTTCGTCTTACCTGACCGGCGAGTCACCCAATACCGTCGGTGCCTGCTCCCCCGCGCGCTTCGTTCGCTGGCAGCAAACGCAGGCCGGCCTGGAATCACGTCTGAATGAAGTGCTGATTGACCGCTATGACAGCGGAGAAAATGCCGGTTATCCCACGCTGTGCAAGGGCCGCTATAAGGTGGATGAGGTGCGCTATCATGCGCTGGAAGAACCGACCAGCCTGAACACGCTGGCACTGTTACCCGAGCTGATGGCAGCCAATATTGTCTCCGTCAAAATTGAGGGACGTCAGCGTAGCCCGGCGTATGTTGAGCAGGTGGCACGGATCTGGCGCCAGGCCATCGATCGCTGTAAAGCCGACCCGCAAAATTTCACCGCGCAGCCGCAGTGGATGGCCGCACTCAGTGCGCTGAGCGAAGGCACTCAGACAACGCTTGGTGCTTATCACCGCCAGTGGCAGTAGGAGATATCATGAAATACTCACTGGGTCCGGTACTGTGGTACTGGCCAAAAGAAACGCTGAATACTTTTTATCAGGCTGCCGCCAGCAGCAAGGCCGACGTGATTTACCTCGGCGAATCCGTGTGCAGCAAACGCCGCGCCACGAAAACAGCTGACTGGCTCAGTATGGCGAAATCGCTGGCCTCCGCCGGTAAACAGGTGGTTCTGAGCACCCTGGCGCTGGTGCAGTCTCCTTCCGAGCTGACAGAACTTAAGCGCTATGTCGATAACGGCGAATTTCTCATTGAAGCCAATGATGTGGGTGCGGTGACGCTGGCAAATGAAGCGGGCGTGCCTTTTGTCGCCGGACCTGCGCTGAATGTGTATAACGCCGTTGCGTTGCAACTGCTGCTGAAAATGGGTATGACCCGCTGGTGCATGCCGGTGGAACTGTCGCGCGACTGGCTGGTGCAGTTACTGAAGCAGTGTGACGAGCTGGGCATTCGTCAGCAGTTTGAAGTCGAGGTGTTGAGCTACGGTTATCTGCCGCTGGCGTACTCTGCCCGTTGCTTTACCGCCCGCGCTGAAAATCGCAGCAAGGATGAATGCCAGACCTGCTGCATTGACTATCCGCAAGGGCGCCGCGTTCGCACTCAGGAAGATCAGCAGGTGTTCGTCCTGAACGGGATCCAGACCATGAGCGGCAATTGCTATAACCTCGGCAATGATCTGATCTCGATGCAGGGGCTGGTCGATATTGTGCGTCTGTCGCCGCAGGATGCAGACACGCTGTCGATGGTGGAACAGTTCCGCGCCAACGAAACCGGTCATCAACCACTGATGATGGCACGCAGCAATGATTGTAATGGCTACTGGCGCCGTGTCGCCGGGCTTGAGTTGGTCAGCTGATCCCCATTCCTATCTAAACCCACCGTCACTCTGGCGGTGGGGATATCCCGGCGCGGAAACAATACCCCTAAAAATAATAGCAGTTTTATTCTGGCAGACGATGGATGATACTTTCATTGGCTAGCAGCCTAACTATCCGCAGGCCGCGACTGTTTCGTCTGTTCTGCACACACTTTATTGTCCTGAGTGCTGCAAACGGACAATAACAGGGACAGCAGATCCCGTAGCCTGTCGTTTTTGCACATGGCGCAGTGTCGGCCGTTAGACAAAGTGAGCAACTATGCCTGATAAAAAAAATGTTCCTCTTTCCGTACTGGATCTTGCCCCTATCCCACAGGGTTCATCCGCACGCGATGCTTTTCATTCATCACTCTCTCTGGCGCAGCAGTCCGAAAAACTCGGCTTTCATCGCTACTGGCTGGCCGAACACCATAATATGACCGGGATTGCCAGTGCGGCGACCTCGGTGCTAATAGGTTACCTGGCGGCGAATACGCAGACGCTGCGCCTGGGTTCTGGTGGTGTAATGCTGCCGAATCACGCACCGCTGGTGATTGCAGAACAGTTTGGTACGCTGGAGTCACTTTATCCTGGCCGTATCGATCTTGGGCTGGGCCGCGCTCCCGGTTCAGACCAGCGTACGATGCTGGCGCTGCGCCGTCATATGGCGGGTCACGTCGATAACTTCCCCGCAGATGTGGCTGAGTTGGTCCGCTGGTTTGATCATTCCGGCGATGAGATGCCGATTGTCCAGCCCGTTCCGGGGACAGGGCTGAAAATTCCCGTCTGGCTGCTCGGGTCCAGCCTTTACAGCGCTCAACTGGCGGCCCAGATGGGCTTGCCGTTCGCTTTCGCCTCCCATTTTGCACCAGAAATGTTGTTACAGGCGCTGGATCTGTACCGCGACAACTTTAAACCATCAGAGCGGCTGGAGAAGCCGTACGCGATGGTGTGCGTTAACGTTGTCGCCGCCGACAGCGAACGCGATGCCCGCTTCCTGTTTACCTCCATGCAGCAGCAGTTTATTAACCTGCGCCGTGGCAAACCTGGCCCGCTGCCTGCACCGGTGGAAAATATGGATAATCTGTGGTCACCGTCCGAGCAGTACGGCGTGCAGCAGGCGCTGAGTATGTCGGTGGTTGGCGATAAAGAGAAAGTTCGTCAGGGATTGGCGACACTAATGCGAGAAACGCAGGCGGATGAAGTGATGGTTAATGGGCAGATCTTTGATGCTCAGGCACGCCTCTACTCCTTTGAGCTGGCAATGCAGGCACGTAACGCGCTGTAAATATTGAAGGTGCGCCAGTAACCACGTCACCCAAACCGCAGACATAAAAAAACCAGCCCGAAGGCTGGTTTTTTATTGGGCATCAGTGATTACGCATCACGACGACGGGTTGGTGCTGCGCCGCCTTCAGTGCGTGGACCACGGCTGGTGCCACCTGGACGACGTTCGCCGCCACGGTCATTGCTGAAACGACGACCGCCTTCAGCACCACCGCGTGGAGCGCCGCCTTCACGACCTGCGCCAGCGCCGAAGCCACCACGTGCAGGGCCGCTTGGACGACGTTCGCCACCACGGTCATTGCTGCGTGGCTGTGCATCACCAATCAGCTGCATATTCATTGGTTTGTTCAGAATACGCGTACGAGTGAAGTGTGAAAGAACTTCGCCCGGCATGCCTTTTGGCAGTTCGATAGTAGAGTGAGTACCGAACAGCTTGATGTTACCAATGTAACGGCTGCTGATATCGCCTTCGTTAGCGATAGCGCCAACGATGTGACGCACTTCAACACCATCATCACGGCCAACTTCGATGCGGTACACTTCCATATCGCCAACATCACGACGCTCACGACGTGGTGCATCACCACGTGGTTCACCACTGCGTGCTTCGCGTGGTTCACGTGGACCACGGTCCGGACGGTCACCACGGCGAGTGTCACGGCTGTCATCACGGTCACGGAACTGGCTGCGTGGACGCTGCGGCGCATCAGCTGGAACGATCAGTGGACGTTCGCCCTGAGCCATTTTCAGCAGTGCTGCAGCCAGCGTTTCGATATCCAGCTCTTCTTCCGGCTGCATTTTAGCCAGCAGAGCACGGTACTGTTCCAGATCGCTGCTTTCCAGCTGCTGCTGAACTTTAGCAGCAAATTTAGCCAGACGACGCTCACCCAGCAGTTCTGCATTTGGCAGTTCTACTTCTGGAATAGTCAGCTTCATGGTGCGTTCGATGTTACGCAGCAGACGACGCTCACGGTTCTCAACGAACAGCAGAGCACGGCCAGCACGGCCAGCACGGCCAGTACGGCCGATACGGTGAACGTAAGATTCTGCGTCCATCGGGATGTCATAGTTAACAACCAGGCTGATACGCTCAACGTCCAGACCACGGGCAGCAACGTCTGTCGCGATCAGGATGTCCAGACGACCATCTTTCAGGCGCTCCAGCGTCTGCTCACGCAGTGCCTGGTTCATATCACCGTTCAGTGCAGCACTGTTGTAACCGCTACGCTCCAGCGCTTCAGCAACTTCCAGCGTGGCGCTTTTGGTGCGCACGAAGATGATTGCTGCGTCAAAGTCTTCAGACTCCAGGAAGCGAGTCAGTGCATCGGTTTTACGGCCATAGGCAGTCCAGTAGCTCTGGCTGATGTCAGGACGTGTCGTCATGCTTGACTGGATGCGCACTTCCTGCGGATCTTTCATGAAACGTTTGGTAATACGACGAATCGCTTCTGGCATGGTCGCAGAGAACAGAGCAGTCTGATGATTGTCTGGGATCTGAGCCATGATAGTTTCAACGTCTTCGATGAAGCCCATACGCAGCATTTCATCGGCTTCGTCCAGCACCAGACCGCGCAGGTTAGACAGATCTAACGTGCCGCGTTTCAGGTGGTCAAGCAGACGGCCAGGTGTACCCACAACAACTTGTGGTCCCTGACGCAGAGCGCGCAGCTGCACGTCGTAACGCTGGCCGCCGTAAAGGGCCACCACGTTCAGGCCGCGCATGTGTTTGGCGAATTCGGTCATCGCTTCAGCAACCTGAACCGCCAGTTCGCGGGTCGGTGCCAGCACCAGAATCTGTGGTGCTTTAACGTTAGAATCAATGTTGTGTAATAAAGGCAGCGAGAATGCTGCGGTTTTGCCGCTGCCGGTCTGTGCCATACCCAGGACATCACGACCAGCCAGCAGATGAGGAATACACTCAAGCTGGATTGGAGATGGCTTAACGTAGCCCATGCCGGTCAGTGATTCGAGGAGTTCGGCGTTCAGGCCAAGGTCAGCAAAAGTAGTTTGGATATCAGTCATGTAGTACACGTGCCTCTTAGATTGCGGCGGCCAGTCTACATAACTCGTCGTGAAAATTTTCAGTCATTTTCATCAAAAAGTGTGAACCGGCTCAAATTAGTGGTTTCGACGAACAAAAAGGCCCTCATCCGCTAAGATGATGACTTTTCGAAAATTCGGGCAATAAAAGTTCGTCAGCTATTGCTGGTCAGATTCTGATAAATCGTCTTGTGTCTGGCCGAGTAGCGCCAGCTCCAACAATGCATATCGATGCTCAACAAAGTTGTGAACGTTGTTGGCGACCGTCAGCTTGAACAACGCTTGGGCGTTGTCCTTCTCCCCCAGACTTAGGTAGTACTTACCTAAATAGAAGTTGGTTTCACTGAGATGTTCAGCGAGCGAGGTGTTATCCGTTGCGTCCGCCTGGAGCCGTTCAGTCAGCGTTTTTTCGCTGATATCGCCCAGGTAGAACTCGACAATATTCCATCCCCATTGTTCCTTCACCGCTTTGTCGTAACGCTGCTTGAGCGAGACTTTGGCCTGGTCTGCGTTTATCTCACGTTCTGTGAGATACAGCCACAGGCTGCGGAAGGGATCGTTAGGATCGTCTTGATAAAACGCCAGCAGATCATCTTGCGCCAGTTTAAATCTTCCGCCGTAGTAGAGAGCGATACCTCGATTTAAACGCGCATAATTGTAAGTTGGATCAAGCTCAAGTACAGAATCGAACGCTTCATAGGCAGCATCAAAATTGCCTGCCTGCGTTAAATATATGCCTAAGTAATTGAATACTTCGGGCATATCAGGTCGAATAGACAGCGCTTGTGAAAAATCATTTCGCGCCAGTGCTCTCAGACCAAGACTATCATACAACACTCCGCGCTCATATAACAGCTGTGCGCGTTCATCATCGGTCAATGACCGACTGGCAAGTATTTGTTCCATACGAGCGAGAATGACTTCCTGTTGCAGCGTAGGCTGCAATGGAACCGCCAAGACTTCGTTCTTACGCCAATCGGTGTTGCTGCATCCTGCCAGCGTCAAAGCTGTCGCAACAATACACCAGCGCAAAAATGGCTTCATTTACCACTCCCGAAAACAAACATTAGGACGAGCATCCTGTCATCCGCCTGCCGTTCACGAGGCCATCCCGCCCTCGCGTTATAACAATCCCCCACATCCGAAGATGCGGAGGACTCAATGGTAATGCGTTTATTCTGCTTCAGGTGCTGGTGCTGCAGGAGCTTCAGCTTCAGGCTGTGCCTGTTCGCTGGCTTCTTTGATGCTCAGGCGTACGCGACCCTGACGGTCGACTTCCAGTACTTTCACTGGCACTTCCTGGCCCATCTGCAGGTAGTCAGTCACTTTCTCTACACGCTTATCAGCGATCTGAGAGATGTGTACCAGACCTTCTTTACCACCACCGATAGCGACGAAGGCACCGAAGTCAACGATGCGGGTCACTTTACCGTTGTAGATACGGCCCACTTCGATTTCTGCGGTGATTTCTTCGATACGACGGATAGCAAATTTCGCTTTCTCACCGTCGGTCGCTGCGATTTTAACGGTACCGTCATCTTCGATTTCGATGGTGGTGCCAGTTTCTTCGGTCAGCGCACGAATCACAGAACCACCTTTACCGATCACGTCTTTGATCTTATCAACGCTGATCTTGATGGTGTGAATACGTGGTGCAAACTGAGAGATATCGCCACGTGGAGTGCTGATAGCCTGTTCCATAACGCTCAGGATATGCAGACGCGCACCCTTAGCCTGGTTCAGTGCCACCTGCATGATTTCGCGGGTGATACCTTCAATTTTGATGTCCATCTGCAGCGCGGTGATACCTTCGCGGCTACCGGCTACTTTGAAGTCCATGTCGCCCAGGTGATCTTCGTCGCCCAGAATGTCAGACAGAACAACAAAGTTGTCGTTGTCTTTGACCAGACCCATCGCGATACCGGCTACAGCAGCTTTGATTGGTACACCTGCATCCATCAGTGCCAGAGAAGCACCACATACGGACGCCATTGAAGACGAGCCGTTAGATTCAGTGATTTCAGACACAACACGTACGGTGTACGGGAACGCGTCGCCTTTTGGCATCACTGCCAGCACGCCGCGTTTTGCCAGACGACCGTGACCGATTTCACGACGCTTAGGCGAACCGACCATGCCGGTTTCACCGACAGAGTACGGAGGGAAGTTATAGTGGAACAGGAAGTTGTCAGTACGCTCGCCCATCAGCTCGTCAAGGTTCTGCGCATCACGGGCTGTACCCAGTGTTGCTGTAACCAGTGCCTGAGTCTCACCACGGGTGAACAGCGCTGAACCGTGAGTACGTGGCAGAACGCCGGTACGCACATCCAGGCCACGGATCATGTCTTTTTCACGGCCATCGATACGTGGCTCACCGCGCAGAATGCGGCTACGCACAACGTTCTTCTCCAGCGTGTGCAGGATGTCACTGATTTCGCCAGCATCCAGGGTCTCTTCTTCCGCCAGCAGTGCTGCAGTGGTTTCAGATTTGATCACGCCAACCTGGTTGTAACGTTCCTGTTTTTCAGTGATGCGGTAAGCATCGCTCAAACGAGATTCAGCCAGCGCAGCAATACGAGCGTGTAACGCTTCGTTGACAGCTTCTGGCGTCCAGTCCCAACGTGGTTTGCCTGCTTCAGCGACCAGTTCGTTGATGGTGTCGATAACGATCTGCTGCTGGTCATGGCCAAACACCACCGCACCCAGCATCTGATCTTCGCTTAACAGCTCAGCTTCAGACTCAACCATCAGCACGGCACCTTTGGTACCAGCAACCACCAGGTCCAGCTTGCTCTCTTTGAGTTCGTCGGTGGTTGGGTTCAGTACGTACTGGTCATTCAGGTAACCGACGCGTGCTGCACCGATTGGACCGTTGAATGGCAGGCCAGACAGCGCCAGCGCAGCAGAAGCACCGATAAGGGCTACGATATCCGGGTTAACCTGTGGGTTAACGGAAACAACGGTAGCGATAACCTGCACTTCGTTCACGAAGCCTTCCGGGAACAGTGGGCGAAGTGGGCGGTCAATCAGGCGAGAGGTCAGTGTTTCGCCTTCGCTTGGACGGCCTTCACGACGGAAGAAGCTACCCGGGATACGACCAGCAGCATAAGTACGCTCCTGGTAGTTTACAGTCAGTGGGAAGAAGTCCTGACCTGGTTTAGGCGTTTTGCGGCCTACAACGGTAACGAACACTGCAGTGTCGTCCATGCTTACCATTACGGCTGCCGTTGCCTGGCGGGCCATCATACCGGTCTCAAGCGTGACGGTGTGCTGACCATACTGGAATTTTTTGACGATCGGATTCAGCAAAATTAGTTCCTTAACTTCAGGGCCGGTAGTTTTTTATACCGACCGTGGATTTCTAACCTTCATTCTCGCATCCTCGCGACTAATGACAACCCTGATCCCAAATGGGATAAAGCCTCTCATTAGCCGCGCGAACCTCTGCAACTGAAGATCACACTCACCAACAATACAATAGTTTGCGTTTAATTGCTGCCGCTTGCTTGAAAAAAGGGGCCATAAAGGCCCCTTTCCAGCGAAACTCGCACCAGGTTATCCGATTACCCACTTTAGTGTTCAGATGTTCTGAAACCGGGGCGGGACAACCTGTAAGAATTAGCGACGCAGACCCAGACGTTCGATCAGGCTGGTGTAACGTGCAACATCTTTACGCTTCAGGTAATCCAGCAGCTTACGACGCTGGGAAACCATACGCAGCAGGCCGCGACGGCTGTGGTGGTCTTTCTTGTGCTCAGAGAAGTGACCCTGCAGGTGACTAATCTGTGCGCTCAGTAATGCAACCTGAACTTCAGTAGAACCACTGTCATTTGCGCCACGACCGAAATCAGCAACGATCTGTGCTTTAGTTTCAACACTTAGAGACATGAGACAACTCCAAAAATTAAGATAAATGTACAGGCGCCGATCTCTAATTCAGCCACCCAGTGTAAAGCCGCGCCATTCTACTCTTAGCGCCAGACAAGCGCAAATAGCTAGTCGAAATATTCTACAACCAGCCGGCGCGGTGCCACGCGCCCATCGTCGGCGATTTCTGCCATGCCGATAAACTTCTGATTATCGCCTTCCGTGACGCGTACCAGCCCACTGGCGGGAGCACCCGCAGCCTGAACCGGCATACCTTGCTTGAAGTAGGCAGCCACTGAACTCAGCAGGTTTACCACCGGATATTCAGCCGCAGGGCTGTCCATTGGCATCAACAGTGCGTCCAGCAGATCGGCGGGCAACTGTTCGCTACGGTGTGCTTCTTCCGTCAGCGCATGCAGTTGCTCCAGCGTCACCATCTTTTCAATCGGATAGGTAGCAACCTGCAAACGTCGCAGATACGTAACATGCGCGCCACAGCCAAGCTTTTCACCGAGATCGTCGATGATGGTACGAATATACGTCCCTTTCGAAACGTGGATTTCCAGCTCAAGTTCATTCCCTTCATGGCGAATAAACAGCAGCTCGTATACCTGAATGCTGCGCGATTCGCGCGGCACTTCAATGCCTTCACGGGCATATTCGTACAGCTTACGGCCCTGATATTTAAGTGCCGAATACATTGAAGGGATCTGCTGCGTAATACCGCGGAAACTTTCCAGCGCCTGTTCAAGAGCTTCTGCAGTAAACGTGACCGGACGCTCACTGACAATCACACCATCCGCATCCGACGTATCAGTGCGCTGCCCCAGGCGGGCTATCACACGGTAACGCTTATCAGATTCCAGCAAATACTGGGAGAATTTCGTCGCTTCACCCAGGCAAATCGGCAGCATACCGGTCGCCAGTGGATCCAGCGCGCCGGTATGACCGGCACGATTGGCGTTATACAAACGTTTCACTTTTTGCAGCGCATCGTTGGAAGACAAGCCCGTTGGCTTATCCAGCAACAGCACGCCGTGGATATCGCGACCGCGACGGCGAGGACGACTCATTACTCTGCTTTACCTTCTTCCTGGTCTTCTTCTGCCGGACCGCGACGCTCTTCATCATTTCTGACCACGTTAGTGACGAGGTTAGACATGCGCATCCCTTCAACCAGCGAGTTATCGTAGAAGAAGGTCAGTTCAGGCACGATACGCAGGCGCATCGCTTTGCCGAGCAACGAACGGATATAGCCAGCAGCGTCACCCAGGGCCCGCAGGCCGCCTTTGATAGCAGCTTCGTCTTTGTCATTCAGGAAGGTCACGAACACTTTGGCGTAGGCCAGGTCACGTGACACATCAACACCTGAAACGGTGACCATCATGCCAAGGCGGGGATCTTTAATCTCACGCTGCAAAATCATAGCAATCTCTTTTTGCAGCTCTTGAGAAACGCGCTGAGGGCGACCAAATTCTTTCGCCATAATATTATCTCTCTATAAAGAATTGGGAGGCCAGAAGCCTCCCAAATTAGTGTTGCTGATTGCGGTCGTCGACTTAGTCGATGGTACGCTGGATTTCGATAATTTCGAATACTTCGATCATATCGCCAACACGTACATCGTTGTAGTTCTTCACGCCGATACCACATTCCATGCCGTTACGGACTTCGTTAACGTCATCTTTGAAGCGGCGCAGGGATTCCAGCTCGCCTTCATAGATCACCACGTTGTCACGCAATACGCGGATTGGGTTGTGACGTTTGATATTACCTTCCGTCACCATACAACCTGCGATAGCACCAAATTTCGGTGATTTGAACACGTCACGTACGGCAGCCAGACCGATGATCTGCTGTTTGTACTCAGGTGCCAACATGCCGCTCATCGCTGCTTTCACTTCGTCAATCAGATTATAGATGACGGAGTAGTAACGCAGATCCAGGCTTTCAGAATCAATCACGCGGCGCGCAGATGCATCAGCACGAACGTTGAAGCCAACCAGGATTGCGTTAGACGCTGCTGCCAGCGTGGCGTCGGTTTCAGTAATACCACCCACACCAGAACCGATGATTTTCACTTTCACTTCATCAGTCGACAGCTTCATCAGGGATTCGGAGATAGCTTCAACAGAACCCTGTACGTCAGCTTTCAGCACGATGTTCAGTTCAGACACTTCGCCTTCGGTCATGTTCGCAAACATGTTTTCCAGCTTAGATTTCTGCTGACGAGCCAGCTTAACTTCACGGAATTTGCCCTGACGATACAGTGCAACTTCACGTGCTTTCTTCTCATCACGTACTACGGTCGCTTCATCACCCGCTGCCGGCACACCGGACAGGCCGAGGATCTCAACCGGAATAGATGGACCTGCAGTCAGTACTTCGCGACCCAATTCGTCACGCATCGCACGGACACGGCCGTATTCGAAGCCACACAGGACGATATCGCCTTTGTTCAGCGTACCTTCACGAACCAGTACGGTTGCAACCGGGCCACGACCTTTATCCAGGAAGGACTCGATAACCACACCGCTCGCCATGCCCTGACGTACTGCACTCAGTTCGAGTACTTCAGCCTGCAGCAGGATAGCATTCAGCAGGTCATCAATACCGGTACCGACTTTAGCAGAAACGCTAACGAACATGTTTTCGCCGCCCCACTCTTCCGGAATGATTCCGTACTGAGTCAGTTCGGTTTTAACACGGTCTGGATCCGCTTCAGGCTTATCGCATTTGTTCACCGCAACGACAACCGGCACTTTGGCCGCTTTCGCATGCTGGATCGCTTCGATAGTCTGTGGCATCACGCCATCGTCTGCTGCAACCACCAGGATAACGATATCCGTTGCCTGAGCACCACGAGCACGCATTGAAGTAAACGCTGCGTGACCTGGGGTATCCAGGAAGGTAACCATACCGTTGTCAGTTTCAACGTGGTAAGCACCGATATGCTGAGTAATGCCGCCCGCTTCGCCAGAGGCGACTTTAGTGGAGCGAATGTAGTCCAGCAGGGAGGTTTTACCGTGGTCAACGTGGCCCATGATAGTCACGACCGGAGCACGAGACTCATGCACCGCATCGGTATCACGGTCACTCATTACCGCTTCTTCCAGCTCATTTTCACGGCGCAGAGTCACTTTGTGACCCATTTCTTCCGCTACCATCTGAGCCGTTTCCTGGTCGATGACCTGGTTGATGGTGGCCATAGCGCCCATTTTCATCATCGCTTTGATGACCTGGGAGCCTTTCACCGCCATCTTGTTAGCCAGTTCCGCTACGGTGACAGTTTCACCGATGATAACGTCACGGTTAACAGCCTGAGCTGGCTTGTTGAAGCCCTGCTGCAGGGTGCTTGGTTTACGTTTGCCGCCTTTGCCGCCACGAACCTGCGCACGCGCTTCTTCACGGTCAGTTTTCGCTTCAGAATGCTTGTTGCCTTTCTTGCGAACAGGGGCTTTAGCTGGACGTGTTGCAGTACGAGTACGACGGTCACCTTCGACCTGTGCGTCATTTTCGTCTTCTGCTGCACGAGCGTGAGTTGAAGTCGTAACGTGGTAATCAGAAGTGTCTTCCACTTCTTTAACCTGCGTCCACTCTTCGCCTTTCTCTTCCGCCATTTTGCGTGCTTCTTCGGCTACGCGCTTCGCTTCTTCTTCGATCTTGCGACGCGCTTCTTCTTCAGCTTTACGCTTCAGTTCTGCCGATTCCGCTTCACGGCGGGCTTTATCGGACTGAGAAGCCCGGGTTGTTTCGTCGGTATGTTGATTGCTCACTTTATCTTTTTCCGCTGCATCACGTTTGGCTTTATCAGCTGCCTCACGTTTGGCCTGCTCCTCGGCTTCACGCTTCGCTTTGTCTTGAGCTACGCGCTGGGCTTGTTCTTCAGCCTCGCGACGAGCCAGTTCTTCCGCTTCACGCTCTGCCTGGGCTTCAGCTTCTGCTTGTTCAGCATCAGCCGGATCGCCTTTTACATAAGTGCGTTTTTTGCGGACTTCGATTTGCACCGACTTACTTTTGCCCCCGGTGCCTGGAACATTCAAGGTGCTGCGCGTTTTGCGCTGCAGAGTAAGCTTACCAGATCCGCCGCCATGTTCGCGGTTCAGATGGGTCAGCAAAGTCTCTTTTTCGTGCTGGGTAACAGAGTCAGTCTCAGACTTTTGGATCCCTGCATCAGCAAATTGCTGTACCAGGCGTTCTACCGGTGTCTGAATCTCTGCGGCCAGCGATTTTACGGTTACATCTGTCGTCATGCTGTTCCTTCCTGCTACAGTTTATTACGCGTCGTCGCCGAACCAACAGATATTTCGTGCAGCCATAATCAGCTCACCAGCCCTTTCATCGTTCAGGCCCTCAATATCTGACAGATCGTCAACACCCTGCTCGGCAAGATCTTCCAGCGTGCATACGCCTTTAGCTGCCAGCTTGAAGGCCATCTCGCGTTCCAGTCCTTCCAGGCTCAGTAAATCTTCTGCCGGTTGGGTGTCGCCGAGGCTCTCTTCCTTGGCCAGTGCCAGGGTGGTTAACGCGTTTTTAGCTCGGTCGCGCAACGCTTCTACTGTCTCTTCATCAAGACCGTCGATTTCCAGCAGCTCGTTAATCGGCACATAAGCCAGCTCTTCCAGAGAAGAGAAGCCTTCTTCAACCAGAATGGTAGCGAAGTCTTCGTCGATATCGAGATGTTTGGTAAAGACGTCGATGGCAGCATGAGCTTCAGCCTGATGCTTGGCCTGCAGGTCGTCGACCGTCATCACGTTCAGCTCCCAGCCACTTAACTGTGAAGCCAGACGCACGTTTTGGCCATTACGGCCGATCGCCTGGGCCAGATTACCGGCTTCCACTGCGATATCCATGGTGTGATTATCTTCATCCACCACGATAGAGGCGACATCCGCCGGGGCCATCGCGTTGATCACGAACTGCGCAGGATTATCATCCCACAGCACGATATCAATACGCTCGCCACCCAGCTCACTGGATACCGCCTGAACACGCGCACCACGCATACCTACGCAAGCACCGACCGGGTCGATACGCTTGTCGTTGGTTTTCACTGCAATCTTAGCTCGGGAGCCTGGATCGCGCGCAGCGGCTTTAATTTCAAGAACTTCTTCAGCAATTTCCGGCACTTCAATGCGGAACAGTTCGATCAGCATTTCTGGTTTAGAACGGCTGACGAACAGCTGAGCACCGCGCGCTTCAGGGCGCACAGCGTACAGTACGCCACGGATACGGTCACCCGGACGGAAGTTCTCACGTGGCAGCATATCTTCACGGATAATTACGGCTTCTGCGTTGGTGTTAGAACCATCGTTTGGACGCACTTCGAGTGAGATATTGTCACGGTTAACTTTCTTCACCACGCCAGTGATGATCTCGCCTTCCTGCTCGCGGAACTGATCAACGACCATTGCGCGTTCAGCTTCACGAACTTTCTGGACGATAACCTGCTTGGCAGTCTGGGTCGTGATACGGTCAAAGGTAACAGATTCGATCTGATCTTCAACAAAGCCACCCAGGCCCAGTGATTCATCTTCATAGACGGCAGCATCCAGCGTGATTTCACGCGTCGGCATCGTCACTTCGTCCACAATCAGCCAACGACGGAAGGTATCGAAATCGCCGCTTTTGCGATCGATACTGACGCGAACGTCAATTTCCTGCTCGTATTTTTTCTTGGTGGCTGTGGCCAGCGCGCTCTCCAGAGCTTCGAAAATCTTCTCGCGTGGGAGGGACTTCTCATTAGAGACCGCTTCTACAACAGCTAAGATTTCTTTGTTCATCCTGGTATGCCTCAATCCGGACTTTTAAAAGTGGGGAACCAGGTTCGCCTTCTGGATATTACTCAGCGCGAACACTTCGTCGTTACCCTCAACGGCAACAGTGATCATCTCACCCTCGACAGACTTAATGATACCTTGCCATTTGCGACGGTTCTGGACCGCCATACGCAGAACCAGGCTCACTTCTTCGCCAGTAAAACGGACATAATGTTCTGCGGTAAACATTGGTCGGTCAAGACCAGGCGAGGAGACTTCGAGGTTGTAAGCAACGGTAATTGGGTCTTCGACGTCAAATACCGCACTGACCTGGTGGCTCACATCAGCGCAATCATCAACATTGATGCCATCTTCACTATCAATATAGATGCGCAAGGTGGATGTGCGACCGCGTACAAACTCAATACCAACCAGTTCGTAGCCTAGCGCTTCTACCGGTGCTGAGATCAGCTCTGTTAATTTTTGCTCTAACGTGGACAATCCCACCCCCAAGACGTAAAAAAAGGGCCTATAGCCCAGTGATGCTGCTTCCTGATAACAAAAAACCCCGAAATATCGGGGCTTAATGCGACTGGACCCTGTAAACCGCCACTGGCGGCTCGGCACAATCCAAAAGAATTTTTTTCAAAATCAACTGAGATACGTCATGTTAAGTATACAGTTTATTTGAAAAAGAACTCTAAGGGAAAGTGGTTGCGGGAGCCGGATTTGAACCGACGACCTTCGGGTTATGAGCCCGACGAGCTACCAGGCTGCTCCATCCCGCGTCCGAATACTACGCAAAACTTGCAGAAATTGCAAGCAAAACTGAGATTTGGTACCGAGGACGGGACTTGAACCCGTAAGCCCATGCGGGCACTACCACCTCAAGGTAGCGTGTCTACCAATTCCACCACCACGGCACTAAAGAGGCGACTTTTTTATTTCTGTCGCGTCGAAACGGTTACTGCTTTTACTGCTTATTGTGGGATATCGCTGCCCGGTGTTACCGGTTTGGCTGGCTGAGTCTGTTGGGACTGCGCCGGCTGAGTCAGGTTTTCCCACTCGCTTCCTTTCTGGGTCTTGTTGCTGTTGATGTTACCCAGAACCAAGCTGATAATGAAGAACAGGGTTGCCAGTACTGCAGTCATACGGGTCATGAAGTTACCAGAACCGTTAGAACCGAACAGTGTACCAGAAGCGCCTGCACCAAATGATGCTCCCATATCAGCGCCTTTACCTTGCTGAAGCATGATCAGACCGACAAGGCCGATTGCCACAATAAGGAAAACTACTAAAAGAGCTTCGTACATAATCAACCTTGTTCCTGGTGCGTTAAACGCACATCAAAAGCTTCAAGCCAGTTAGTCTTAATAAGTAGTTAACGACCTACCTATGAAGCGGGTGTGAATACTAACCAAAGGTGACCGCACGTGCAAGGGCAATTTCATACGCCATTGCTGATTGCGGAAAAAAACGACAAAACACAATTTTTTGGAGAAAAAACACGCGTTTTAGTCCGGGAAATCATATGCATCATACAAACTGCCCGCCCGGGAAGACCAAAAAATGATCGTCCCGGGCATCGGGTTAAACCGCTTTTACCGCATCTGCAATACGGTGTGCCAGCGCAGTCACCTGCGCTTCATCCTCACCTTCAACCATCACCCGGATAAGAGGCTCGGTGCCTGACTTACGTAACAGCACGCGCCCACGCCCTTTTAATTCGGCTTCAACCTCAGCAGTGATCGCTTTAACCTGGCTGTCTTCCAGCGGATCATTGGTACCACTGAAACGCACATTCACCAGAATTTGTGGCAACAGTTTCATTCCACTGCACAGATCGTGCAGGGTCATATGGTTACGCACCATCGCCGTCAGCACCTGCAAACCAGCAACAATACCGTCGCCCGTAGTGGTTTTATCCAGCAGAATAACGTGGCCTGAGTTCTCAGCACCCAGACGCCAGCCCTTTTCTTTCAGTTTTTCCAGTACGTAGCGGTCGCCCACCTTGGCGCGTGCGAACGGGATACCCAACTGTTTCAGCGCCAGTTCCAGGCCCATGTTGCTCATCAGAGTACCTACTACGCCACCGCGCAGTTGCCCCTGACGCAACCCTTCGCGGGCAATAAGATAGAGGATCTGATCGCCATCTACTTTGTGCCCGAGGTGGTCAACCATCATGATACGGTCGCCATCGCCATCATAAGCCAGGCCAACATCCGCTTTTTCTGCCAGCACACGCTCCTGCAGCAAGCGGAGATCGGTTGCACCACACTCTTTGTTGATGTTCATGCCGTCTGGCTGCACACCAATCGCGATGACTGTAGCACCCAGTTCACGTAATACGTTTGGTGCGATGTGATAGGTGGCGCCATTCGCGCAGTCGACCACAATTTTCAGGCCATTCAGGCTCAATTCGCTCGGGAATGTCCCTTTGCAAAATTCGATATAGCGCCCGGCTGCATCAACGATACGGCTGGCGCGTCCCAGCTCGGCAGATTCGACGCAGGTAATCGGTTTTTCCATTTCCGCTTCAATCGCTTCTTCCACTTCATCCGGCAATTTAGTGCCTTCGGTAGAGAAGAATTTGATGCCATTATCGTCAAATGGATTGTGGGATGCAGAAATAACAATGCCCGCTTCTGCACGGAAAGTGCGGGTCAGATAAGCGATTGCCGGAGTTGGCATCGGGCCGGTGAATGCCGCAGACAGGCCAGCAGCAGCAAGGCCCGCTTCCAGCGCAGACTCCAGCATATAGCCTGAAATGCGCGTGTCTTTGCCAATGATGATCTTCTTGGAGCCGTGGCGCGCCAGCACTTTACCTGCGGCAAAACCCAGCTTCAGCACGAAGTCAGGAGTAATCGGAGACTCACCCACTTTGCCGCGGATGCCATCTGTACCAAAATATTTACGCTCACTCATACTATTTTTCTTCCCTTGCAGACTGTGTGGCTTCGACGACGCGCATCGCCTCTACGGTTTCTTTCACATCATGCACGCGCAGAATATGGGCTCCCTGCATGGCGGCAATCACGGCACAAGCGAGACTCCCGGTCAGGCGCTGTGTCGGCCCGACATTCAGTAGCTGACCCACCATACTCTTGCGTGACATACCCACCAGCAGCGGCAGACCAAAGTGATGGTAATCCGCCAGATGCGCCAGCAGTTGATAATTGTGGGAGAGATTCTTACCGAAACCGAAACCGGGGTCGAGCAAGAGTTGTGATTTTTTGATCCCGGCCGCTTCACAACGGGCGATATGCTCGACAAAAAAAGCATCCACATCATGCAAAACATTCTGATACTGCGGTGCCTGTTGCATGGTTTTCGGCTCACCCTGCATATGCATCAGGCAGACAGGCAGGCCGGCTTCTGCCGCCGCTACCAGCGCACCTGGTTCCTGGAGGGAACGAATATCATTGATGATGTGCGCACCTGCACGTGCAGATTCGCGGATAACTTCAGCTTTCGAGGTGTCGACGGAGATCCAGACTTCAAAACGCTGTGCGATGGCTTCCACCACTGGCATAACACGATCCAGTTCCTGTTGAACACTGACCTCTGCCGCGCCGGGGCGGGTAGATTCACCACCAACATCGATGATGGTCGCACCTGCATTGATCATCTCGTTGGCATGGGTCAGCGCCTGGATTAACTCATTATGCTTGCCGCCATCGGAAAAAGAGTCAGGGGTGACATTCAAAATCCCCATTACGTGGGGATGTGAAAGGTCGAGCACGGAATCTCTGGCGTACAGCTTCATAACAAGTTTTCTCCGGTAACAGGGATAAAAAAACCCCGGTCAGCGCCGGGGTTTTGATTATATCAATTTACAGCACGGCGAATGAAACCGCCGCACAGTTTTTACATGGTGCCTGTAGGCGACGGCGGATCATCAACCGGGCGCGGAGCCTGCGGGCTGCCACCGTTTTTATCGGAGTTGTCAGAGCTGGTGCTCTCTTCCCAACCCGCTGGTGGGCGCACTTCACGTCGAGCCATCAGATCGCTAACCTGCGGAGCATCAATGGTTTCATACTTCATCAGCGCATCTTTCATCGCGTGAAGGATGTCCATGTTCTCATCCAGAATACGGCGAGCACGGGCGTAGTTGGTATCAATCAGTTTTTTAACTTCCTGATCGATAATACGCGCCGTTTCATCAGACATATGTTTCGCTTTTGCCACTGAACGACCAAGGAATACTTCACCTTCTTCTTCAGCGTACAGAAGCGGACCCAGCTTCTCTGAGAAGCCCCACTGAGTCACCATGTTGCGCGCAACGCTGGTTGCCATCTTAATGTCTGAAGAAGCACCGGTAGAGACATAGTCTGAACCATAAATGATCTCTTCAGCCAGACGACCACCGTAAGCAACGGAAATACGGCTTTCCAGCTTCTGACGATTGGCGCTGATCTCATCACCTTCAGGCAAGAAGAATGCGACGCCCAATGCACGTCCTCGCGGAATAATCGTCACTTTATGTACCGGGTCATAACCTGGTACCAGTGTACCGACAATGGCATGTCCTGCTTCGTGGTAAGCCGTCGACTCTTTCTGCGCTTCGGTCATCACCATGGAGCGGCGTTCTGCACCCATCATGATTTTATCTTTGGCTTTTTCGAACTCAACCATCGACACCACACGCTTGTTACCACGTGCCGCAAACAGAGCCGCTTCGTTGACCAGGTTAGCCAGGTCTGCACCGGAGAAGCCCGGAGTACCACGAGCGATAACAGAAGGCTCCATATCAGTAGACAGCGGTACACGTCGCATATGCACTTTCAGGATCTGCTCACGACCACGAACATCTGGCAGGCCAACAACAACCTGACGGTCGAAACGGCCCGGACGCAGTAATGCCGGGTCCAGTACGTCTGGACGGTTAGTTGCCGCGATCACGATGATGCCTTCATTACCTTCGAAGCCATCCATTTCAACCAGCATCTGGTTCAGGGTCTGCTCACGTTCGTCATGACCACCGCCTAAACCAGCACCACGCTGACGGCCCACTGCATCGATTTCATCGATGAAGATAATGCACGGCGCAGCTTTTTTAGCCTGTTCAAACATGTCACGAACGCGGGATGCACCCACACCAACAAACATTTCAACGAAGTCAGAACCGGAGATGGTAAAGAAAGGCACTTTCGCTTCACCAGCAATCGCTTTTGCCAGCAAGGTCTTACCGGTACCCGGAGGACCGACCATCAGTACGCCTTTCGGAATTTTACCGCCGAGTTTCTGGAAGCGGCTTGGTTCACGTAGGTATTCAACCAGCTCGCTGACTTCTTCTTTTGCTTCGTCACAACCGGCAACGTCGGCAAAGGTGGTCTTGATTTGATCTTCTGTCAGCATGCGGGCCTTGCTCTTGCCGAAGGACATCGCGCCCTTTCCGCCGCCGCCCTGCATCTGACGCATAAAGAAGATCCAGACACCGATAAGAAGCAGCATTGGGAACCATGAGATGAAGATCGACGCCAGCAGGCTCGGCTCTTCTGGTGGTTCACCCACTACTTTCACATTTTTAGTCAACAGATTGTCGAGCAACTTAGGATCGTTGACGGGAATGTAAGTCGTATATCGATTACTGTCTTTTTTGGTTACGTTAATTTCACGCCCGTTAATACGTGCCTCGCGGACCTGATCCTGGTTCACTTCCGACAGGAAGGTTGAATAATCAACCCGACGGCCATTCGACTCGCTGGGCCCAAAGCTCTGGAATACAGACATCAGCACGACTGCGATGACTAACCAGAGAATCAGGTTTTTCGCCATGTCACTCAAGGGATTAACCTCATATTACAACGGTGTTAACAGACAGCGGAGGGTACTCTATATCCTTCACACTTGGAATCGCTGAGGTGCTCACAGCCAATCCAGTTATTCGGGTTACAGTTTGCGCCCTGTCGCTACAATGTACACTTCACGCGAACGAGAGCGCGAAGCGTCCGGCTTACGAATTTTTACTTTCGTAAACAGGGAGCGAATTTCCCGGAGGTAATCTTCAAAGCCATCTCCCTGAAACACTTTCACTAAAAAGCTGCCGCCAGGTGCCAGAACGTCACGACACATTTCTAACGCAAGCTCACATAAATACATCGACCGGGGAATATCAACTGCAGGTGTACCCGTCATATTAGGTGCCATATCTGACATCACAACCTGAACCTTGGTCTCACCTACGCGTTCCAGCAGAGCTTTCAGCACTAATTCATCACGAAAGTCGCCCTGAAGGAAATCGACACCGACGATAGGATCCATCGGCAGAAGATCACAGGCAATAACGTGACCCTTTGCCCCAATCTGGGTGACCACATACTGTGACCAGCCGCCGGGAGCCGCACCGAGATCGACCACGGTCATCCCAGGTTTGAACAGTTTGTCGCCTTGCTGTATTTCATCCAGTTTAAACCAGGCGCGCGAGCGCAACCCTTTTTTCTGTGCTTCAAGCACATATTTATCGCTAAAGTGTTCCTGTAGCCAGCGGCTGGAACTGGCCGAACGCTTTTTACCAGTCATACAATTTCCAACTATGATTCAACGTAAGCGATAAATAAACCGCGCAAATCAGCGCTGCCGATTTGGTGATACACACGAGATGGCGGTAGAATGACCCGTTTTCAATCCCAATGTAAGTAAAAAATACGATGAATCTGAGTACCAAACAAAAACAGCACCTGAAAGGTCTGGCCCACCCGCTGAAGCCAGTTGTTATGCTGGGCAACAATGGTTTGACCGAAGGGGTGCTGGCCGAGATCGAACAAGCACTGGAGCACCATGAACTTATCAAGGTGAAAATCGCCACAGAAGATCGTGAGACGAAAGCCCTGGTAGTTGAGGCCATCGTGCGCGAAACGCGTGCAGTCAA
Organism: Erwinia sp. AnSW2-5; assembly: GCF_045107195.1. NCBI lineage: Bacteria > Pseudomonadati > Pseudomonadota > Gammaproteobacteria > Enterobacterales > Erwiniaceae > Erwinia > Erwinia sp. AnSW2-5. Next base: position 13,979 of record NZ_JBJGXA010000051.1, on the reverse strand, counting down.
TGTGCAGGTTATCGGCAAGACGCTGGTACTGTACCGTCCAACGAAAGAGCGCAAGATCTCCATTCCGCGTTGATGAGCAGGTCGGTTTTCGGGCCGACTTGTCCATACTAAGCTCAGGACTGGAGAAAGTGCCATGCTCCTGATTCTGATAAAAGGCCGCGTTGCGGCCTTTTTCTTATCTTTACAAAACCTCAGTTATTTTGAGGGCTGTAAAAATTAGAGATATTCTACTTTTAAGATTTCGTATTCCACATCACCACCTGGGGTTTTGATAATGGCAACGTCATCAACTACCTTACCCACCAGGCCACGCGCCATCGGTGAATTCACTGAAATCAGGTTCTGCTTAAAGTCCGCTTCGTCATCGCCTACGATGCGGTAGGTAGCCTTTTCATCAGTATCAATATTTAACACGCTTACTGTGGCACCAAAAATAACGCGGCCGTTAGCATTGCCCGCCATTTTAGTGACATCGATCACCTGAGCATTAGACAGCTTGGCTTCAATTTCCTGGATACGGCCTTCGCAGAACCCCTGCTCTTCGCGAGCAGCATGATATTCCGCATTTTCTTTTAAATCGCCGTGTTCACGTGCATCAGCAATTGAGGCAATAATTCTAGGGCGTTTAACGGTTTTCAGCTCTTCCAGCTCTACGCGCAGTTTTTCCGCGCCCCTTAACGTCATCGGAATCTGGTTCATCTCAATACCTCTTAAAATCTATCCTGTTTAAAGTGTCGTCATCCTGACGGGTGGCATGCAGGAAGGGCGTCCTGCGGCGCTTACTACTGATTTGAAACGAAAGAAGCCTGACCCGGAGCAGGCTCCAGGACAGGTTCGATTTTGCAATTTGATACGTATTTTACCCCAGAGTTCCCTGGGGGTCATCGTTTACTTTCCACCGCAATGCACCGTAGTATGACAGCATCACCTGTCAGTTACCGCGAGATTATGCGATTTTCACGAATTGTCACCGGCTTTACCTGCGCATTTATGCTGCAAGCGCAGGCTGCGCCCGTCGAAGACTATACCCAATATTTACCCGACGGCGCCAATCTGGCGCTGGTTGTGCAAAAAATTGGCGCTACAACGCCCGTTATCGACTACCACAGCCAACAGATGGCGCTGCCCGCCAGCACCATGAAAGTGATCACCGCTCTCGCCGCGTTGTTACAACTCGGCCCGGATTATCGCTTCCACACTCAGCTGGAAACTAAAGGCAGAGTGAGCGGCGATACACTGCGCGGCGATCTGGTGGCTCGTTTCGGTGGCGATCCCACCCTGACACGTCAGGATGTGCGTAATATGGTCACCGCACTGAGAAAACAAGGTGTGGAGCATATTGACGGCAACGTGGTCATTGATACGTCCGTTTTTGCCAGCCACGATAAAGCCCCTGGCTGGCCGTGGAATGACATGACGCAATGCTTCAGTGCCCCGCCGGGCGCAGCAATTGTTGATCGAAACTGCTTCTCGGTATCGCTTTATAGTGCGCCAAATCCGGGTGATAAGGCGTTTATTCGCGTCGCATCTTACTATCCGGTCAATATGTTCAGCGAAGTCCGTACGCTGGCCAAAGGCTCACCTGATGCGCAATATTGCGAGCTGGATGTGGTACCGGGTGAACTTAACCGCTTTACTCTTACGGGTTGCCTGACGCAGCGTTCTGAGCCATTACCGCTGGCTTTTGCTATCCAGGATGGCGCCAGCTACGTAGGAGCAATCCTGAAAGCTGAGCTACAAAATGCAGGTATTGATTATACTGGCCACCTGGTCAGGCAGACTCAGGTCACACAGCCTGGCACGGTTTTGGCCGCAACCCAGTCAGCACCGCTGCATGACCTGCTAAAAATCATGCTGAAGAAGTCAGACAATATGATCGCTGACACCGTCTTCCGCACCATTGGTCATGAACGCTTTGGCGTGCCGGGAACATGGCGTGCGGGATCGGATGCCGTGCGTCAGATCCTGCGTCAGAAGGCGAATATCGATATGGGTAACAGCATTCAGGTGGATGGATCCGGACTGTCGCGCCACGATCTGATCTCTCCGGCAACCATGATGCAGGTGCTACAATATATTGCGCAGAATGATGAGCAATTAAATTATATTTCGATGCTGCCACTGGCGGGCTATGACGGTACATTACGCTATCGCGGTGGCCTGCACGAAGCGGGCGTTGATGGCAAAGTATCGGCAAAAACGGGCTCCTTACAGGGCGTGTATAACCTGGCTGGCTTTATGACGACCGCCAGCGGCCAACGCGTTGCCTTTGTTCAGTTCCTGTCCGGATACGCTGTACCACCGGAAGATCAGCGCCAGCGCCGTATTCCTTTGGTTCGCTTCGAAAGCCGGTTGTATAAAGACGTTTATCAGAATAATTGAGCCGATGAAAATACTGATCGTTGAAGATGATACTCTCCTGCAACAGGGATTAACCCTTGCCCTGACGGGTGAAGGTTATGCCGTCGACTGTGCAGCCAGCGCCGCGCAGGCTATTGCGTATTTGAACAGCGGTCAGTACAGCCTGATTGTTCTGGATCTTGGGCTGCCGGATCGTGATGGTGCCGATCTGCTGCGTCAGTGGCGCAAAGAGCTGGTTGATCTTCCGGTGTTGATCCTGACGGCACGCGATGCATTATCTGACCGCGTTGACGGGCTGGATGCCGGGGCCGATGACTATCTGATCAAACCCTTTGCGCTGGTTGAGCTGAAAGCCCGGGTCCGTGCGCTGATCCGTCGCTATCAGGGAAAAAGCGATAACCTGTTACAGCATGGCGATATTGCACTTAATCTCTCTTCGCAACAGGTCGCCGTCGATAATCAGGCCGTTGAAGTGACCCCCAAAGAGTTTTCTCTGTTAACACGCCTGCTGATGCGCATCGGTCAAACGGTGCACCGGGAAACACTCCAGCAAGATCTCTACAGCTGGCAAGATGATACCGGCTCCAATACCCTTGAAGTTCATATCCATAATCTGCGGCGCAAGCTGGGTAAAGACCGGATTAAAACCGTACGCGGCGTTGGCTATCGCCTGGAAGAACGCGAATGAACAGTATGCGTCGGCGTTTGATGATTATGCTGGCGCTCATTCTATTGAGTTGCCAGTTGATGAGTGCTTTCTGGCTGTGGCATGAAAGCCGCGAACAGATCACTTTTCTGGTCAATGAAACACTCTCTGCACACGCTCGTAATGAACAGGTAGAAAATGAAATCCGCGAGGCCATCGCCTCTCTGCTTCTGCCTTCTCTGGTGATGGTCTGTTTTACTCTGCTGCTTTCGTTCTGGGCCATCAGCTGGATTATCCGTCCGCTGCGATCGCTACAACAAAGCCTTGCTGCCCGTTCTTCTGACAATCTCTCTCCCCTGCCGCTGCATTCAGAAATGGACGAAATTGTGGCGGTCACCGGGGCGTTAAACCAGTTACTGGGTCGCCTTGATCATACGCTACAGCAAGAGCGCCTGTTCACCGCAGATGCCGCACACGAACTGCGTACGCCGCTGGCAGGCCTGCGGTTGCACCTTGAACTGCTGGAGCAGGCAGGCGTAAAACAGGGTCCGATGCTGGTTGAGCGCACCGATCAACTGATGCACATTATTGAGCAACTCCTGATGTTGTCACGCGCTGGTCAAGCCCTGGCCAGCGGCCATTATCAGACCCTGAACTGGCATGATGTTATTGGCCCGTTGCGTCAGGAAATGGATGAGTTGCTGGCCTTGCGTCAGCAGCGGCTTATGGTCCACATTACCACGATGCGCACGGTACAGGGCGATGCCATATTGCTGCGACTGATGTTACGTAACCTGCTGGAGAATGCTTCACGTTACAGTCCGGAAGGCAGCACGATTACATTGCTGCTGGAAGATGATGAAACAGGGAGCCGGGTCAGTGTCCGCGATGAAGGTCCCGGCATTGATGCCAGTATGGTGAATGATGCCATCAAAGCCTTCCGCCGCATGGATCGTCGCTATGGCGGTAGCGGGCTGGGTTTAAATATCGTCCAGCGCATTGTGCAAATCCATCGTGGCCACCTTAGTCTGACGAACCGTAGCGACCGTAGCGGTCTGGATGCCCGCTGCTGGTTACCCAATCAGCTCGACTAAACGTTTCCTGCTACCCGCCTAAAATCCTCAGTGGCTCCACGGACATTCAATCAGCAACGCTTACCTTTTATGTGGATTCATCTGGCATGTCTTTTCACAGGCAATGGCAGCACTGATAGCGAACAGCCCCCACTATGTAAGGATGAGTTTACGATAATTAAATTAATTTACCTTTATTGACACTCTACAATAATAGACGTAGCTTACTGCACCTGAAAGCAAATGATAATGGTTATTACTTCGTTTATCATTTAAATAAGGATGCCCGATGGAATCATTAACGTCAGAAAGTACGCTACAGTTTGCCTCACAGGCCGCCGCCAGTGGCTTTTTCTTTATGTCTCCCTGGCGTAGCCTGGCAGCGCAAGGCTGCTTTACCACCGTCACCACCCCCGCACTCGGTGGCGAGGCGCTACAAAGCGGATTTCAACACGAGATCCGGCAACGATTCCTTGATGCGAAACGCCAGGGAATTGCTCATCCCGTCCTCGTCGGGGCAATCCCCTTCGATGCCAGCCAGCCTTCATCCCTGTTTATCCCCGAATCCAGCCAGTACTTCGATGGCAAGACGTATCTGCAACAAATGGGGACGCCAAAGAGTGAGCTTCCTGACGTCTTGCGCCGTACTGCCCTGCCGGAGCAGGATGCCTTTATGCAGATGGTCAGCCGGGCAGTCAATGCAACCACCACGAAGCAGCTGGACAAAGTGGTGCTGTCGCGCCTGATGGAGATCGTCACCAGCGAGAAGGTCGATATTGCCAATCTGATGACGCGCCTGATGACGCAGAATCCCGGAAGCTATAACTTCCATGTTGCACTTCCAGAAGGCGGTTCATTGCTGGGTGCCAGCCCGGAGTTGCTGATGCGCAAGCATGACAGCCGCTATTACACCCATCCGCTGGCCGGTTCGGCGCGTCGTGAAAGCGATGCACAGAAAGATCGTCAGGCTGGACAACAGCTGATGGCATCCACCAAGGATCGCTACGAGCATAAGCTGGTGACCGATGCGATGCGTGACGTGCTGCAACCCCGCAGCGCTTCCCTCGCCATGCCAGCGACCCCGGAGCTGTTGACCACTTCGACGCTTTGGCACCTGGGCACGGCGATTGAAGGTGAAGTGAGTCAGAAAGCCGATACCGCCCTGTCACTGGCCTGCCTGCTACATCCGACACCTGCGCTAAGCGGCTTCCCGCATAACACCGCTCAGAAACTCATTGCTGAACTGGAACCGTTCAACCGCGGCCTGTTTGGTGGCATCGTCGGCTGGTGTGATGAGTACGGCAACGGAGAATGGGTCGTCACCATTCGCTGCGGCAAAGTTAACGGGAATCGCGTTCGTCTGTTCGCCGGTGCCGGTATCGTCCCGGCCTCCAGCCCGGAATCCGAATGGCGGGAAACCGGCGTCAAACTGAACACCATGCTACGGGCTTTTGGCCTGAACTAAAGAGTGCTGTCATGACCATCCCTTATTCTCGCTGGCCGGACGATCTGGCCACACGGTATCGCGCTAAAGGTTACTGGCTGGATTTGCCGCTAACAGACATTCTGCAACGTCACGCCGACAGCAACACCGTGGCAGTGATTGACGGTACACGCCGTTACCGCTATCAGGATCTGGCACAGCAGTCCGATCGCCTGGCCGCCTCGCTGCAGCGTCGTGGCCTGAAGTCAGGTGACACTGCGCTGGTACAACTGGGTAACGTTGCGGAATTTTACGTCACCTTTTTTGCCTTGCTGAAAATTGGCGTCGCCCCTGTTAACGCCCTGTTCAGCCATCAGCGCAACGAACTGAGCGCCTATGCGCTGCAAATCCAGCCCGCGCTGCTGATTGCTGACCGCCAGCACAGCCTGTTTAGTAACGATGATTATCTCAATCAGCTTCGGCAGGAGATCCCGGCGCTGAAGGTCGTGGCGTTGCACAATGAGAATAGCGTTGCGCTTTCACTGTCAGGGCTGATTGACGCGGATGCCGACGATTTTATCGCTGATCCTTCCGCTGCCGATGAAGTGGCCTTCTTCCAGCTCTCCGGCGGCAGTACCGGAACACCAAAACTGATCCCGCGTACCCACAATGATTATTACTACAGCATTCGTGGCAGCGTTGAGATCTGTGAATTCAACGCCCAGACCCGTTATCTGAATGCCCTGCCTGCTGCTCATAACTACGCGATGAGTTCACCAGGTTCCCTCGGCGTGTTCTACGCGGGTGGCTGCGTGGTCATGGCGAACGACCCCAGTGCCAACCTCTGCTTCCCGCTGATTGAACAACATCAGGTTAACGTGGCTGCACTGGTGCCACCGGCCGTCAGCCTGTGGTTACAGGCGATCCAGGAATGGGGCAGCAACCGGGCACTGACGTCACTGACACTGTTACAGGTCGGCGGTGCCAAACTGAGTGAATCACTGGCCTCACGCATTCAGAAAGAAATTGGCTGCCAGCTCCAGCAGGTCTTTGGGATGGCTGAAGGTCTGGTGAACTACACCCGCCTGGACGACGACCAGCAGCATATCCTCACCACGCAGGGTCGCCCGATCTCTGACGACGACGAAGTTTGGGTCGCGGATGAGCAGGGTCAGCCACTGCCTGCGGGAGAAACCGGCCGCCTGATGACGCGGGGTCCTTATACCTTCCGTGGTTACTACAATAGCCCGGATCACAATGCGACCAGCTTCGATGAGCAGGGTTTTTACTGCTCCGGCGATCTGATCGCTATCGCGGCAGACGGCTACATCACCGTTCAGGGGCGCGAGAAGGATCAGATCAACCGGGGTGGCGAAAAGATCGCAGCGGAAGAGATCGAAAACCTGCTGCTGCGCCATGAGGACGTGATCCATGCCGCGCTGGTGTCCATGGAAGACAACCTGATGGGCGAGAAAAGCTGTGCGTTTATTGTCGCGCGTCGCGCGCTGAAACCCGTGGTCTTGCGTCGTCATCTGCGTGAACTGGGCGTGGCCGAATTTAAGCTGCCGGATCGCATTGAATGTGTCGATGAACTGCCGCTCACCCCGGTGGGAAAAGTGGATAAAAAACGCCTGCGCCAGCAGCTAGCCAGTCAGCAGAACGGATAATTTTCAGGAGAGATTAATGGCTATTCCAACGTTAAATTCATACGCGCTGCCAACGGCAGCCGAACTGCCCGCCAACAAAGTGAGCTGGGCCTTTGAACCGGCTCGAGCCGCGTTACTGATCCACGATATGCAGGAGTATTTCCTCAACTTCTGGGGTGAAGACAGCCCGCTGATTGAGCAAGTCGTGGCCAATATTGCCCGGTTGCGCGAATACTGCAAATCCCAGGGGATCCCGGTGTTCTATACCGCACAGCCGAATGAGCAAAGTGCGGAAGATCGCGCTCTGCTGAACGACATGTGGGGACCTGGCCTCAATAAACACCCAGACCAACAGAAAGTCGTGGCCGCACTGGCACCGGATGAACATGACCAGGTGCTGGTAAAATGGCGTTACAGCGCATTCCATCGCTCACCGCTGGAGTCGATCCTGAATGAAACCGGACGCGACCAGCTGATTATTTGTGGCGTATATGCCCATATTGGCTGTCTGACCACGGCGACCGACGCCTTTATGCGCAACATCAAGCCCTTTATGGTGGCTGACGCCCTGGCTGACTTCAGCCGCGAAGAACATATGATGTCGCTGACCTATACAGCAGGTCGCAGCGGCAGCGTCGTGATGACGGAAACACTGCTGCCACTGCCACAAAGCAAAGAGCAGCTGCGCGCCGTGGTGCTGCCATTGCTGGATGAAGACAGTGATGACCTCCTTGATAGCGAAAATCTGGTGGACTACGGGCTGGATTCGGTACGCATGATGGCACTGGCTGCCCGCTGGCGTCAGGTGCATAGCGATATCGATTTCATCGCCCTGGCAAAAAACCCCAGCATTGATGGCTGGTGGGCACTGCTGTCGAGGGAGTCTGCGTAATGTCATGCCGTTTTGACTTCAGTAACAAACAGGTGTGGGTCACCGGCGCGGGCCAGGGGATTGGTTATCACACTGCGCTGGCATTTGTTGCTGCGGGCGCTTCTGTGGTGGGTTTCGATAAGCAGTTTTCACAACGCGATTACCCTTTCCAGCGTGCCATTGTCGATATTTCCGATGCCGATCAGGTTAAATGTGTCTGTCAGCGCCTGCTGTCAGATACACCCCGCCTTGATGTACTGGTGAATGCGGCTGGTATTTTACGTACCGGCAGCACCGAAGAGCTTGCGGTGGAAGACTGGCAGGCCTGCATGGCCGTCAATGCCGGTGGCGCATTCAATCTGTTCCAGCAAACGCTGCCGCTGTTCCGTCAGCATCGTGCCGGAGCGATTGTGACGATTGCCTCCAATGCGGCACACGCGCCGCGTATCGGTATGTCAGCTTATGGTGCTTCAAAGGCCGCGCTGCGCAGCCTGTGCCTCACGGTGGGGCTGGAAATGGCGCCCTTTGGTGTCCGCTGCAATATTGTTTCTCCTGGCTCCACAGACACCGCGATGCAGCGGAGCCTGTGGGATAAACCGGAAGATGAACAGCAGATGATTGCCGGGTACCCCGATCAGTACAAACTGGGTATTCCGTTGCAGAAAATTGCCCAGCCTCAGGAAATCGCCAACGCGGTATTGTTCCTTGCCTCTGACAGCGCCAGCCACATTGTGATGCAGGATATTGTTGTCGATGGTGGAGCAACCCTGGGTGCCTGATATGTGGAAACGACAAAGCAGCCTGACGGAACTGAATCAGATGGCTGAAGGGACGCTGATTGCCGGGCTGGGTATGGTCTTTACCCGGCTGGAGCCTGACTGGCTGGAAGCCACCATGCCTATGGATGCGCGTACACAGCAGCCGTTTGGGTTGCTGCATGGCGGCGCATCCGTGGCGCTGGCAGAATCACTGGGGTCAATGGCAGGCTGGCTCTGTTCGCAGCCGGGTCAGAACGTGGTAGGCATTGAAGTCAGCGCCAGTCACCTGCGTGCAGTTTATAGCGGAACTGTACGCGGCATCTGTCGTGCGCTGCATAGCGGTAGTATGAATCAGGTCTGGCAGATTGAGATTGTGAATGCGCAGGATCAGCTGTGCTGCATTGCGCGCCTGACGACCGCGCTTATTGGCTAATCTTTATCACGGAATAGAAAACGGGACGCCAGTGGCGTCCCGTTTTATTGAGCGAGATTAACGCTGATAGACGGTTTCAACACCTTCTTCGTCGTCTTCATCCCAGTCGTCATCCCAGTCATCATCTTCTTCTTCAACTTCTGGCTGGGTTTCTTCCAGCTGCTGACGATGATAGTCATCCCACATGAATTCCACTTTCTCTGGCTGTTTCGCTTCCAGTTCAGCTTCTTTCGGGTTAGCGATGATGAAGGACATCAGATCCCAACACAGTGCATTAACGCCTGAGCGGTTGGCCGCAGAGATGACATAGTATTTCTCTGTCCAGCCCAGCGCATCTGCAATGGCTTTGGCGCGCGATGCGGCTTCTTCTTCATCCAGCAGGTCAGCTTTGTTGAATACCAGCCAGCGTGGCTTCTGGAACAGTTTATCGCTGTATTTCTCCAGCTCAGCCAGGATGATGCGGGCATTTTCAACCGGATCGCTTTCATCAATCGGCGCCAGATCGATGGTGTGTAGCAATACACGACAACGCTCAAGATGCTTCAGGAAGCGAATCCCCAGACCGGCACCATCCGAAGCCCCTTCGATCAGACCCGGGATATCGGCAATAACAAAGCTCTGCTCGCTATCCATACGGACAACACCGAGGCTTGGTACCAGAGTGGTAAACGGATAATCCGCCACTTTTGGTTTCGCAGCAGAAACAGCGCGAATAAAGGTCGATTTACCTGCGTTAGGCAGGCCGAGCATACCCACGTCAGCCAGCAGCATCAGTTCCAGCTGAATATCACGTTTCTCACCCGGCGTACCCATCGTTTTCTGACGAGGGGTACGGTTAACGGATGACTTGAAACGGGTGTTACCCAGGCCGTGCCAACCGCCTTTAGCAACCATCATCTTCTGCTGATGATGCGTCATATCACCGAGGGTTTCACCGGTTCCCTGGTCAATAATGCGCGTTCCAACGGGTACTTTAACAACGATGTCCACACCGCGTTTACCGGTACAGTCACGGCTCTGGCCATTCTGCCCACGTTCCGCACGGAAGGATTTTTCAAAGCGATAGTCGATCAGGGTATTGAGGTTTTCGTCAGCCTGCATATACACATCGCCGCCATCACCACCATCACCACCGTCAGGACCACCACGAGGGATATATTTCTCACGACGGAAGCTCACGCAGCCATTACCGCCATCGCCAGCCACTACCAGGATCGTCGCTTCATCAACAAACTTCATTTTACTTCTCCGTCACTCATACGCCCGTGGCCCGATGCAGGTGGCACCGGAACGGGATTGCTCCGCCGTGGCCATAAGCGATGACCAATTGCGGAAAACATGGCGCCTGACACCACAACGATTGCTCCGACAAACCCTAAGGTATTGAGTTGCGGAATGGCAAAAAAGTCGGGCCAGCCAAGCGATAAAAATTCTGAAAACAGCAGGGTAAAAAGTGGCGTCAGCGTCACGATTGCGCTGACCTGCGCCGCTTGCCAGCGAGCGTAGGCTTCCGCCAGTGCGCCGTAACCCACGAGGGTATTCAGCGCACAAAAAATCAGGCATCCAAGCTGCCATCTGTCCAGTTGCCACACCAGCTCGGTGTGCGCAAAAGGCAGTAACGCCATTGCACATAAAGTGTACAGCAAAAACAGGATCTGCTGCGAGCCAAGTCGACGCAACAAAATTTTTTGCGTCACACCATACACCACCCACACCAGCGCCGCGCTGACGCCAAGGATAACACCCCAGGTGTAATTGGTCAGACGGGTAAAAATTTCCACCAGGCTGGTATTAAAAAACATCACCAACCCGCAAAGCAGCATACAGACACCGATAATCTGACTACCGCGCATCTTCTCTTTCAGGATAAATACGCTGGCAAGCATCATACCAGGAGGGGCCAACTGGGCAATCACCTGGGACGCCGTCGGGCTGAGATACTGCAATGATGAGCCAAACAATATGAAATTGCCTACCAGTCCGGCAGTGGCGATCATAACCCACACCAGCCAACGCGGGTGCCGGAAGAAATCACGCGGCGGCAGCTGACGTTTCAAGGCCAGAATCGTACCCAGACCTAATGCTGCAAGACAAAAACGATAGAACACCACGGTGAACGGATCCATCACCTGCAGCACCACTTTCATCGCAATGGGTAACGAACCCCAGCTTATGGCGGTAACCAGCGCAAGCGCAATCCCCATTCCAGCCTGTTGTTTGATGACTGACATCAGTGTTCCCTGGCAGAATGTAAAAAGCCCCGCAGTCTAGTGCGGGGCTTTTATTTTCGCAGCAGTGAACGGCTTAACAGCCGTTCCGCGGCACGAAAACCTAATTACTCAGCAACGATGCTGATGTATTTACGGTTGTTCGGGCCTTTAACTTCGAATTGGACCTTGCCGTTTGCAGTTGCAAACAGGGTGTGGTCGCGACCGCAGCCTACGTTGGTGCCCGCGTGGAATTTGGTGCCACGCTGACGAACGATGATGCTACCAGCCAGTACAGATTCGCCGCCGAAACGTTTTACGCCCAGACGTTTTGCATTGGAGTCACGACCGTTACGGGTCGAACCACCAGCTTTCTTATGTGCCATTTGTCAGGTCTCCTGTTATGCGCTGATGCCAGTGATCTTCACATCAGTGAACCACTGACGGTGACCCTGCTGCTTACGGTAATGCTTACGACGACGGAACTTAACAATCTTGATCTTGTCGCCACGACCGTGAGCTACGATTTCAGCCTTGATCACGCCACCTGAAACTAAAGGCGCGCCGATTTTAACGTCTTCGCCATTGGCAATCATCAGAACCTGGTCGAATTCAACTACTTCGCCGGTTGCGATGTCCAGCTTTTCCAGGCGAACGGTCTGACCTTCGCTTACTCGGTGTTGTTTACCACCACTTTGGAAAACCGCGTACATATAAACTCCGCTTTCGCGCTTACCTTCTTTGATTTCAGGCTGCGCTATAAATATTCACAATAGGGCGCGAATTCTACGCAACTTCACAGGTAAAGACAAGTGCCTGTTTCGCTCTATTGCAGAAAAAAAACGCAACGTGAATGGGGACGTTTCACCGCCGCGTTTTTCAAGTACAATCTGTCATACATTTCATGCCACTGGCACGGTAAAGGCGCTTATCATAGCAGCGAACTGAGTGATAGCTGAACAGACTGATGAACTTAGAACAGATAAATGAACTCACCGCGCAAGATATGGCGGACGTCAATGCGACAATACTCGACCAGCTGAACTCGGATGTATCCCTCATCAACCAGCTGGGCTATTACATTATCAGTGGCGGAGGTAAGCGGATCCGTCCGATGATTGCTGTGCTTGCAGCACGCGCCATCAATAATTACGAAGGTAAACAACACATTACCGTCGCGGCATTGATCGAATTCATTCATACCGCCACGCTGCTACACGATGACGTCGTGGATGAATCGGATATGCGCAGAGGTAAAGCTACCGCGAACGCCGCGTTTGGCAATGCTGCCAGCGTGCTGGTCGGTGATTTTATCTACACTCGCTCTTTCCAGATGATGACCAGCCTCGGCTCACTGAGGGTTCTGGCTCTGATGTCTGAAGCGGTCAACGTGATTGCGGAAGGGGAAGTCTTGCAGTTGATGAACTGTAATGACCCGGATATCACCGAAGAAAGTTATATGCGCGTCATTTACAGCAAAACCGCACGCCTGTTCGAAGCGGCAGCTCAGTCCTCGGCCATCCTGGCAGGTGCCAACGCGGTGCAAGAGCAGGCCTTGCAGGATTACGGCCGCTACATTGGCACCGCATTCCAACTTATTGATGATCTGCTGGATTACAGTGCCGATGGCAAAACGCTGGGTAAAAACGTCGGTGATGACCTGAGTGAAGGCAAACCGACACTGCCGTTATTGCATGCCATGCGCAACGGAACACCGCAGCAGGCCAGCATGATTCGTACCGCCATTGAAGAAGGTAACGGACGCCATTTATTGGTACCCGTTCTGGAAGCGATGCACCAGTGTGGCTCGCTGGAATGGACGCGCAATGCTGCGGAACAAGAAGCAGATAAAGCCATTACTGCTCTTCAAGCCCTGCCGGAATCGCCATGGCGTAGTGCGCTCGAATCCCTCGCACATATGTCCGTGCAGCGCGAATTCTAACGTCATAAACTAAATAGAAAGCACGGTCTACCGTGCTTTCTATTTTTTCGTCCGTCATTCCGATAATGTGTGCTCACGCACTCTCCCCCATGAAACAACCTCGGCACTTAACCTTAAATTTTGCGTAGCGTTACGCAAAAAAACAGTTACATCTGAAATTTATTGGAATTTAATGGAAGTTGTTTGCTATAAACAACCTGTTATAGCGAGATATAACAAGTTGCTTTATCAGAATAATACCTACACCAGGATGCAATTGATGACAACAATCTGCCCCTGCTTTCCAAAAGTGCCCATGGAGGATAAGCACATGAAACACCCTCAGCAAGACTGGCACCCAGCCGACATTATTGCCGGGCTGCGCAAAAAAGGAACCACCCTCGCCGCCCAATCCAGACTGGCAGGCTTAAGCTCATCGACATTAGCCAACACGCTGAGTCGCCCCTGGCCTAAAGGAGAGTGGCTGATCGCCGATGCCCTGAACGTGCATCCGGCTGAAATCTGGCCCAGCCGCTACTACGATCCACACACACATCAACTTATCGACCGTAAAAAACTGATCCGCAGTTAAAAAAAAGGGCCGGTATTTATTCAATATGAACTGCACCCAAAAAGTTGG
>NZ_JBJGXA010000050.1:0-1249 GCF_045107195.1 Erwinia sp. AnSW2-5 | reverse complement strand
TGAAGTGGTTTACTGAATTTGGCCACCTGAACAGAGGTGATATGCTCACCTCAGAACATGACAGGAGCCCCAATGAAAAGAAGAAGTTTCAGCGCAGAGTTTAAACGCGAGTCCGCTCAACTGGTCCTTGACCAGCATTACACCGTTGCAGATGCAGCCAGCGCTATGCATGTCGGCCTTTCCACAATGACGCGATGGGTGAAGCAGTTGCGTGATGAGCGACAGGGAAAAACACCAAAAGCTTCCCCCATTACCCCGGAACAAATTGAAATCCGTGAGCTCAGGAAAAAGCTACAACGTATTGAAATGGAAAATGAAATATTAAAAAAGGCTACCGCGCTCTTGATGTCAGACTCCCTGAACAGTTCTCGATAATCGGGAAACTCAGGGCGCGTTATCCTGTAGCCACTCTCTGCCATGTGTTCGGGGTTCATCGCAGCAGCTACAAATACTGGAAAAACCGCCCTGAAAAACCAGACGGCAGACGGACTGTATTACGAAGCCAGGTGCTTGAGTTGCATAGCATCAGCCACGGTTCGGCCGGGGCAAGGAGCATCGCCACCATGGCAACCCAGAGAGGCTATCAGATGGGGCGCTGGCTTGCTGGCAGACTCATGAAAGAACTGGGACTGGCCAGCTGCCAGCAACCAACTCACCGGTATAAACGTGGCGGTCATGAGCACATCGCTATCCCTAATTACCTTGAACGACAGTTCGCAGTGACAGAACCAAATCAGGTATGGTGCGGCGACGTAACGTATATCTGGACAGGCAAACGCTGGGCATACCTCGCCGTTGTTCTCGACCTGTTCGCGAGAAAGCCAGTGGGCTGGGTAATGTCGTTCTCACCAGACAGCAGACTCACTATGAAAGCGCTGGAAATGGCATGGGAAACGCGCGGCAAGCCAGCCGGAGTCATGTTCCACAGCGATCAGGGCAGTCATTATACGAGCCGGCAGTACCAGCAGTTACTGTGGCGATACCGGATCAGGCAGAGTATGAGCAGGCGTGGAAACTGCTGGGATAATAGCCCAATGGAACGCTTCTTCCGGAGCCTGAAGAATGAGTGGGTGCCGGTGACTGGTTACATAAGTTTTAGCGATGCAGCTCACGCAATAATGGACTATATAGTTGGGTATTACAGCGCGCTCAGACCACACGAGTATAACGGTGGTTTACCACCAAACGAATCGGAAAAACGATACTGGAAGAACTCTAAAGTGGTGGCCAGTTTTAGTTGACCACTTCA